>DAVZIG010000043.1:0-14095 GCA_052273435.1 Prevotella sp. | reverse complement strand
ACACTGAACAACAAGGCAATATAAAGATGACTAATTGTTTACCGGACAGCAATAACTCATTATCTTGTTAAAGCACTTGTTTTTATAGAATATAATAAGTAACTTTGCAACAAATAGTATAAGATTGTATCATAACCACTTTTACGACTATGCAGGAAAGATATCTTCAAATTAAATCATATTTGGCAGCAATCATACGCATATTTGATAGCAATCAAAGGTATATTTGATAGCAACCAAAGGAATATTTGATAGCAACCAAAGATCGCAGTCATACGTTATCGTTGATTAGATGAGTCAAAAAGAACATCCTAAAGCAACCGTAAATATTTGACAACAACAATATTACTTGATTTTTTCTATGAAACAGAACAAAAAGAAAAACATCGCTCTCCATGCCTCCGTAGCCATCGCCTTGCCTGTGGCAGTGGCCACACTTGCTGGCGTGCCGCATTCGGCAGAGGCATTGCCTTTGCGTTCGGGGCTTGTAGCGCAGACATCAACGATGCCCTCGGCAGAGAGTCTCATCGTGAGGAACGTAGCGCAAATCAACAGCCACACAATAGAGGTGAACTATGCCAATGGACATAGACTCACCATCGACTTCTATGGCGACAACATCTTGCGCCTGTTCCGAGACGACAAGGGCGGCATAGTGCGCGACCCTGTGGCAACACCCCAAGCCAAGATATTGGTAGACTCGCCACGCCGCACAGTCAATCCGCTTTCGCCTATTGATGTAGACGGCACAATACAGGTGACAACAGCAGCCGTGAGCCTAAACATAAACAAGCAGAACGGCAACATAACCATAGTAGACCTGCGCACAGGCAAGACCGTAGTGGACAACCTGACGCCTTCAGTCACCGAAAACGGAGCCACAAGCGTGACATTGAAGTCGCATGAGGGCGAGTATTTCTATGGTGGCGGTGTGCAGAACGGCAGGTTCTCGCATCGTGGTGAGAGTATTGCTATAGAGAACACCAACAATTGGGTTGACGGTGGAGTAGCTTCGCCCACACCATTCTATTGGAGTACGGCGGGCTATGGTATGATGTGGCATACATTCCGTCCCGGACGTTATGATTTTGGTTCTGAGAATCCTGACCTTGTGCATCTGCAACACTCCGACGACTATCTCGACCTCTTTGTGATGGTAGACCAGAAGCCGGAGCAACTGCTTGCCGACTTTTATCAGCTCACGGGCGAGCCTGTGCTTATGCCTAAGTTCGGATTCTACGAAGGACATCTCAATGCCTACAACCGCGACTACTGGAAAGAGGCAAAGGATGGGTTCATGCTCTTTGAGGACGGCAAGCGCTACAATGAGAGCCAGAAGGACAATGGTGGCATTAAGGAAAGTCTGAACGGCGAGAAGAACAACTACCAGTTCTCGGCACGTGCAGCCATCGACCGCTACCTCAACAACGACATGCCACTTGGATGGTTCCTGCCCAACGACGGCTATGGAGCCGGCTATGGACAGACACCAACCCTTGACGGCAATATAGAGAACCTGCGCCAGTTTGGCGACTATGCACGCTCGAAGGGAGTGGAGATAGGACTGTGGACACAGAGCGACTTGCATCCCAAGGAAGGTGTTGAGGCTTTGCTTCAGCGCGACATTGTAAAAGAGGTGCGTGATGCAGGAGTGCGTGTGCTCAAGACCGACGTTGCATGGGTGGGCTATGGCTACTCGTTCGGACTCAACGGTGTGGCTGACGTAGCCCAGATAATGCCCTATTATGGCTCAAATGCCCGTCCGTTTATCATCACTCTTGACGGTTGGGCAGGAACACAACGTTATGCAACAGTGTGGAGCGGCGACCAGACAGGTGGCGACTGGGAATACATACGCTTCCATATCCCTACCTTTATCGGTTCAGGTCTTGCCGGACAGCCAAACATAACGTCTGACGTAGACGGCATATTTGGAGGCAAGAACGTTCCTGTGAATGTGCGCGAGTTCCAGTGGAAGACATTCACACCAATGGAACTGAACATGGACGGATGGGGAGCCAACCCGAAATATCCGGAAGTGCTTGGCGAACCAGCAACAAGCATCAACCGCTCTTATCTCAAGCTCAAGTCGATGCTCATGCCTTATGCCTACACCATTGCCCACGAGGCAGTAAGCGGCAAGCCCATGATTCGTGCAATGTTCCTTGAATATCCCAACGACTATACTCATGGAACACAGACCAAATATCAGTTCCTCTTCGGACCGTCGATGCTTGTAGCTCCCGTATACCAGGACACACATTCCGACAAGGAAGGCAACGACATACGCAACGGCATCTATCTGCCTGAGGGAACATGGATAGACTACTGGAATGGCGATGCCTACGAGGGAGGACGCATCATCAACGAATATCCGGCTCCGTTGTGGAAGATTCCGGTATTTGTGAAGGCAGATGCCATCATCCCGATGACCAACCCCAACAACAATCCGTCGCAGATACGCAGCGACTACCGTGCTTTTGAGATTTACGCTTCTAAGAATACACAGAATGGCGGTGGGAATGCAAGCTTTGACTTGTATGACGACGATGGCACAACCGAAGCCTACAAGCTGGGCAAGTCGACAGTCACACCGGTTGACTTCACAGTGGATAAGGGTAACCTCGTGGTGAGAGTTCACAAGACAACAGGCTCTTACGACGGATTTGAGCCGATGAAGCAGACAGAGCTTCGCATAAACGTGACAAAGGAGCCAAAGAAGGTTGCGGCATTGTTTACAGGCGGCGACAAGAAGAAGGCGGTGAAACTCGCGGAGGCTCGTACGCTCGATGAATATGAGAATGGCGAGAATGTGTATTTCTACGATGCAGAGCCTAACCTCAACCGATTCTCCACACCTGGCAGCGAGGCTGCAAAGGTGGTGATAAGGAAGAATCCGCAGTTGCTTGTGAAGATAGGCAAGATGGACGTGGCAAAGGAGAACGTGGCTGTAACGGTGGAAGGATTTGAGTTCAACACCGTGGGCAGACTGCTCAAGCACAATGGCACGCTCGCTGCTCCTGCAGTTAAGATAGCTGAAGACGGACGCGGAGTGTTCGACCTCACACCATCGTGGACGGCACAGGCCGATGCCGACTACTATGAGATAGAGCACGACGGCATGTTGCTTTCTACTATTCGCGGCACAAGCTTCAGCGTAGGCGACTTGGAGCCAGAGAAGGAATACACAATGCGAGTGCGTGCTGTCAACAGTGATGGAGCGTCCGAGTGGACAACCGTGACAGGCAAGACAAAGAACAATCCGTTGGAATTTGCGCTAAAGGGACTGAAGGCTCAAACTTCATTCAAGAACCAGTCGGGACAGTCGGTACAGAAACTCTTCGACTTCGACGAGAAGACCCAGTGGCACTCACAATGGGGCAAGGGCGAGGCCATACCAGGCGACATGACTATCGACCTGCGCTCTGTGAACAAACTCGACCGCATGGAATATCTGCCACGCGAGGACGGAGGCAACGGCACATTGCTCGAGGGAACAATCTCTTACAGCAAGGACCGCCAGACATGGTCGAAGCCAGTGGCTTTTGCTTGGACTAACGATGGCTCAAAGAAGACATTCAGCTTCGACGGCAATCCTGAGGCTCGCTATGTGAAGATGAGCCTGCAGAAGGCAGTGGGCAACTTCGCCTCAGGTAGAGAGATGTATATATATAAGGTGGCAGGCACTCCGAGCATGCTCCAGGGCGACATCAACCACGACAACCGTATCGACGAGAACGACCTCACATCCTATATGAACTATACAGGTCTGCGTCGTGGCGACAGCGACTTCGACTATGTAAGCTCAGGCGACATCAACCAGAACGGACTCATCGATGCTTACGATATCTCTTGCGTGTCAAATGAGCTTGATGGCGGTGTCTACTACAGCAATGACCATTGCTCTGGCTCACTTGTGCTCACACCAAGCCGCACCACCTATGCCGCAGGCGACATGATAGAGCTGAAGGTGTCGGGCAAGGCTCTGCACTATGTCAACGCCTTGAGCTTCGCTTTGCCCTACAATGTAGCGGAACTCGAATATGTAGGCATCGACCTCATCGGAATGAAGGATATGGTGAACCTCACATACGACCGTCTGCACACTAATGGACAGAAGGAGTTGCTCCCGACATTTGTCAACCGTGGCAACAACTTCCTGCTCGACGAGGGCGACCACGATCTCTTTGTGCTTAAGTTCCGCGCCAAGAAGGCAGGCAAGTTCTCGTTGAAAATGAAGGACGGAATGCTGGTAGACCGCAATCTCGGAACAGTGGAACTGAAGAACTAATGTTGGGAAAGACTAAAACCAACGTTTAGTGATAATAAACAAGGACATTATTGAAATGCCAGGGACAACATTAATTGCCATATTTGATTAGCAATAAAGTGTTGTCCCTGTTTTCTTTACTTTTATTTGTTGTTTTGTCATAAAATTTAAAAAACAGTTGTCTTTATTTCCGTTTCCATCTTAAATGGTCAACAGGTTTCTTGTTTTTTACATTAATAATCACTATCTTTGCAAATATATATGTCTAAGCAAACCTGGACAAACGACTAACAAACTAAAAAAATCGCAATAATCATGCAGAATATCTTCAATGCCAAAAACGAAAACAAGAGCGTGCTTCTGAAGAAGGACATTCTCAACTATTTCGTCATCAACGGCAACGCCACAATACAGGAACTCGCGAAAGTCGTGGCCCTGAGCGTACCTACTGTGACAAAGGCAGTGGGCGAATTGCTCAATATGGGATACGTCAACGAGTATGGCAAGCAGGAGACGAGTGAGGGACGCCATCCCGTGCTCTATGGCTTAAATCCAGACTCGGGCTATTTCGTCGGAGTGGAGATAAAAGAAGGAAAGGTTAATATTGGACTTGCCAACTTCCGTGGCGACCTCATTGATATTGATGAGGAGCATCAATGCCGCATCGACAACACAATGGAGTCGATAGAGGAGTTGTGTCAGGTGGTGACAGACTTCATCGATCGTTCGGGAGTGAGCAAAGACAAGCTAATCAATGTTCTCTTCTGTATAGGTGGTCGCGTGAACTCGGAAAGTGGCTACAGCCATACCCTCTACAATTTCACAGAAGAGCCGCTCACTACTATCCTTTCGAATATGCTCGGCTATCCGACAACTATAGAGAATGACTCTCGTGCCGTGGCATACGCCGAATATATGAATGGGGCAGTGCATGGCGAGAAGAACGTACTCGTGATAAACGCCGGTATGGGCTTGGGACTCGGTATCGTTATAGATGGTAAACTCTATGCCGGACGCTCTGGTTTTGCCGGAGAAATAGGCCACATGCACATGTTCAATAACGAGATACTGTGCCACTGTGGCAAGAAAGGCTGCCTTGAGACCGAGGCGTCGGGCAGGGCTCTCATGCGCATTGTTAAGAATCGCATAGCAGCCGGCGAGTCGTCGTTTCTCACACATAACGGCAAAGCCGACTTTGACATCAATGATGTAGTGGACGCAGTAGTGAATGAAGACCCACTGTGTCTCGACGTGATAGAACATATCGGCTATGTGCTTGGCGAGACAGTGGCAAACCTCATCAATGTTTTCAATCCCGAACTTGTGGTTATTGGTGGACTTCTCGCACGCACTGGCGATTTCCTGCTTCAAGCATTGAGAGGTTCCATGCGCAAATACTCGCTCAACCTTGTTAACAAAGACACTCGTGTGGCGTTGGCTAAGTACAATGAGCGCGGATGTGTGATGGGAGCTTGCTTGCTGGCAAGAAAGAAAGTGCTTGAATAAGGATGGTGGCACATAAAAAATACATACAAAAATCGCTTGTTATCCACTTTTTTTGTATCTTTGTATAAAAGAAAACAAAAACACTCAACAAAATATGAATGACTTTAGAAAATACGCTACCGGACATCTCGGTATGAACGGTTTGGCGTTGGACGATGTAATGAAGGCTCAGGCTCAGTACCTCAACCCTTATATTCTTGAGGAACGCCAGCTCAATGTGACACAGATGGACGTGTTCTCGCGCTTGATGATGGACCGCATCATCTTCCTTGGAACCGAAATAAATGATTATACAGCCAATACAATTTGCGCACAGTTGCTCTATCTCGACTCAATTGACTCGGGCAAGGACATCTCTATATATATCAACTCTCCTGGCGGCAGCGTTACTGCCGGTCTGGCTATCTATGACACAATGCAATTCATCAGCAGCGATGTGTCAACAATGTGTACAGGCATGGCTGCCTCTATGGGTGCTGTGCTTCTCGTGGCAGGTCAGGAGGGCAAGCGTTACGCTCTCAAGCACAGCCGCGTGATGATTCACCAACCGCTTGGTGGCGTGCAGGGTCAGGCTTCTGACATCGAGATAGAAGCTCGCGAGATACAAAAGTTCAAGAAGGAACTCTACACTATTATCTCCGACCACTCTCACACACCTTTTGACAAGGTATGGGCAGACTCCGACCGCAACTACTGGATGACAGCAGACGAGGCAAAGGAATATGGAATGATTGACCAGGTAATGATTAGAAAGAAGTAAGGATAAAAAAATGCCAAAGAAAGTATGCAGTTTCTGCGGAAGAGCAGAAAAGGATGTCAACTTCATCATAACAGGTCTCAACGGCTTTATTTGCGACCAATGTGCACAGCAGGCCTACCAGATTGTTGTTGAGGCTGGACTCGGTCCCGACGGTGGCAAGCGCAAGCGTGGTAGTAGATTCGACGTGGAGCTGAACAAAGTGCCCAAGCCGACAGAGATTAAGGAATATCTTGACGAATATATCATTGGCCAGGACGAAGCTAAGAAATACCTCTCCGTGGCTGTCTATAACCATTATAAGCGACTCGCGCAGCCTACGGATGATGCGGGTGTGGAAATAGAGAAGAGCAACATTATTATGGTTGGCTCTACAGGAACAGGCAAGACACTCCTCGCACGCACCATTGCCAAATTGCTTAAGGTGCCGTTCACCATTGTTGATGCCACAGTGTTCACAGAGGCAGGCTATGTGGGAGAGGACGTGGAGAGTATCCTCTCACGACTTCTTCAGGTTGCCAATTACGATGTGGCAGCTGCCGAGCGTGGCATTGTGTTTATCGACGAAATCGATAAGATAGCACGCAAGGCCGACAACCCAAGCATCACGCGCGACGTGAGTGGCGAGGGAGTGCAGCAGGGATTGCTCAAGCTCCTTGAGGGAACTATGGTAAATGTGCCGCCAAAGGGAGGACGCAAGCATCCCGACCAGGACTATATCCACGTAGACACCCGCAACATTCTCTTTATCTGTGGCGGTGCCTTCGACGGTATCGAGCGCAAGATAGCGCAGCGACTCAATGCCCATACAGTGGGCTTCAATTCGGTGCAGCACGCTCGCAACATCGACAAGGGCGACCTCATGAAGTATATTTTGCCGCAGGACCTCAAGTCGTTCGGGCTCATTCCCGAGATTATTGGTCGCTTGCCGGTGCTCACATATCTCAATCCACTCGATCGTGCAGCATTGCGCCGCATCCTCATTGAGCCTAAGAATTCCATCGTGAAGCAGTATAAGAAACTTTTCGAGATGGACGGCATAAAGCTCAACATCACCGAAGAAGCTCTCGACTTCATCGTGGACAAGGCAGTGGAGTATAAGCTTGGAGCACGCGGACTGCGCTCTATCGTGGAATCCATCGTAATGGATGCCATGTTTGAGGTACCGTCGAAGAAAGTCGATGAGTTCACTGTTACACGTGAGTATGCCGAGCAGCAGCTTGAAAAATCACACTTGAAATAATCAAGTTTTGCATGTGAGGAATTTGAAGAAAAAAGAAATAAGAGAGATTAAAGCCAAATGTCTATTGTTTTGATTTCTCAGTAGAAACAGGCAAATGGCTTTAACTTCTCTATTTCTATAACCTCTTTAAATTCTAAAAGAATTAAATCTTACTACTATGACTGGGACAATTAACCTCAACGAACAACTGAAGCATTACTTTGGCTTCGATTCCTTCAAGGGCGAGCAAGAGGCAATCATACGCAATCTGCTTTCAGGCAACGACACCTTTGTGCTTATGCCAACAGGTGGCGGCAAGAGCCTGTGCTATCAGTTGCCGTCGCTGATAATGGAAGGCACGGCGATTGTTGTATCGCCACTTATTGCATTGATGAAAAACCAGGTGGATGTCATCAATGGACTCAGCGAGGAGACAGGCGTAGCCCACTATCTCAATTCTTCGCTCAACAAGGCAGCCATACAACAGGTTTATAAGGATGTGCGTGAAGGACGCACCAAACTGCTTTATGTGGCTCCGGAATCACTTAACAAGGAAGACAATCTTGAGTTTTTCCGCTCGTTTAAAATATCTTTCTATGCTATTGACGAGGCACACTGTATCTCGGAGTGGGGACATGATTTCCGCCCTGAGTACCGCAATTTGCGTCCTACAATACAGAAAATAGGTGTAGCCCCCGTCATTGCTCTCACAGCCACTGCCACCGACAAGGTGCGTATGGACATAAAGAAGAGTCTTGGCATATTGGACGCACACGAGTTTAAGAGTTCCTTCAACCGCCCCAACCTATACTATGAGGTGCGCCAGAAAACCAAGGATATAGACAAGCAGATTATAAAGTTTGTGAAGCAGCATCATGGAAAGAGCGGCATTGTCTATTGTATCTCCCGCAAGAAAGTGGAGGAACTGGCTGCCGTGCTTAAGGCAAACGACATCAAGGCAGCGCCTTATCATGCCGGACTTGACTCTGCCACGCGCTCGCAGACACAAGACGACTTCCTCATGGAGCGTATTGACGTGATTGTGGCAACCATAGCCTTTGGCATGGGTATTGACAAGCCGGATGTACGCTTTGTTATCCATTATGATATTCCAAAGAGTCTCGAAGGCTATTACCAGGAGACAGGACGTGCCGGACGCGATGGTGGTGAAGGCATGTGCATAGCCTTCTATTCATACAAGGACTTGCAAAAACTCGAGAAATTCATGGAGGGCAAGCCTGTGGCAGAGCAAGACATTGGTCGCCAACTGTTGCAGGAGACAGCCGCTTATGCCGAGACATCAATGTGCCGCCGCAAGGTGTTGCTGCATTATTTCGGTGAGGACTACGAGAAAGACAATTGTTGCAACTGCGACAACTGTCGTCATCCTAAGGTGAAGCGCGAGGGCAAGGATGCTTTGCTTATTGTGTTGCGCTCTATCATCGCCATGAAGGAAGGTTTCCGTCAGGATTATGTGGTAGACTTCATAAAAGGTCGCGCCACCGATGATATTGTATCACATCATCACGACCAACTTGAGGAGTTTGGAATGGGCGAGGACATACCTCCAAAGACATGGAATCCAGTAATACGCCAGGGAATGATAGCCGGCTATATCTATAAGGACATAGAGAGCTACGGACTGCTTAAGGTTACTGCCGCAGGACGTCGTTTCATCAAGAATCCCGTAGATTTCACCTATGTTGAAGATACTGATTTCACTGAGCAGGTTGACGATGAAAGTGAGGAGCATGGAGCCTCGGCACTTGACCCCACGCTCTATAGCATGCTTCAAGACCTTAGACGCAAGACAGCCAAGAAACTCTCGCTGCCTGGTTATGTTATCTTTCAGGACATTTCGCTTGAGCAGATGGCGACACTCTATCCTGTGTCTGTGGAAGAGCTACGCAATATTCAAGGTGTGGGTGTAGGCAAGGCACGCCGCTATGGTAAGGAGTTTTGTCAACTCATCAAGTGTTACTGTGAAGACAACGAGATAGAGCGTCCTGAGGAAATGTTTGTGCGTACTGTCGCCAAGGATTCCATGACCAAGGTTAAGATTATTGGTTATCTTGACCGGCGCATGCCTTTGGATGATATAGCCCGCGCTCTTAACCTTGATTTCGAGGATTTGCTTGACGAGATAGATGCCATTGTATATTCAGGCACTAAAGTCAACATCGACTATTTCCTTGAGGATGTGATGGACGAGGATCAAGTGGACGATATCTACGAATACTTCCGTGAGTCGGAAACCGATAATATCGACGACGCGATGGACGAACTTGGTGGCGACTATACTGAAAACGAGATAAGATTCGTCAGGATAAAATTCCTCTCAGAACAAGCGAACTAAGTGAAAAGAGAAAAGTGGAAAATAACGGCAACCTCATATAGCGTTTTAATTCTCGCTATATGAGGTTGCCGTTTTCTGTAGGTATAGAAATCTTTTCATTCAGGCACGCCATGATACCGACAGCCATTTATCGTCAATGCTCCTCGAATAATTCGGGCATGATAAACACTGAATGCACCACCTGTTTCTCTTTCGGTGGTATCTGCATATAGTTGCCATATATGTTAGTGAGGAAAGTGTGAGGGTCGCGTGGAGCCGAGAATGTCTTTCCCTCAAACTCGATGGTTGATAGCGGGAATACAGTGTCCTTATGATGCATCACACCATAGCCGTTGTTTATAAGGCGGTTGGAGATATGGTCGCACTTATGCGTGGCGAATGCGATTTTCCACATCAGTTTGCTGTGAATATATTTTGCGCCGAAATAGAAAAACTCCGCAACAGCTCTCCATGAGTATTTGTGGGAGTGGTGCAGGATAGAGTAGCATTTCGACATGTTCCTGCCGTATTTTTTGCAGAACTTGCGCGACACGTTGGGGTAGCTAATCATAGGGAATATGTCGACAAACAACCCCTTGGAGTAGGGTAGCGAGAAATCCTCGTTGCCCTCTACATAGAAGGAGTTGAGGTCGCGCACCTTCATTATTGGCTCACGTGTCTCCTCGGTTTCAGGAGTTTGTAACACAAGTCCTTCTGGCAGTTCACTTGGAGCAATCTCGGCAAACCTCTTGGCGTCTTCCTCAGTCATAGCAATGTCAATATCATCGTCCCATGGAATAAACCCCTTATGTCGTACAGCACCAAGCATAGTGCCGCCATCAAGCCAATACTTAATGTTATGTTTGTCGCAGATGCGTGCAATCTCCTCAAGAATGCCAAGTTGCTTGAGTTGGGCGCGTCGCAACTGTTTTTGCTTAAATTCTTCTAAATAGTTCATCGTCTGTGTTTCTTATACATTAATATATAGGAAATAATGTCGTCCTACACATTGTTAGTCCGATAACTTCAGTTTAGCAACCTTAAATATCGGATTAGCTACATTCTTTTTTCTATGGTCCTTTTTATCTTCTCCTCCATGGTTCCATCTATTCTCCATCCCAAAGCCTTCAGTTTTTCGGTGGAGTAGACAGATTTCTTCACCACATTAAATCCTTTCTTCTCCGCATCCGAAGGATTCTCCATAGTAACCTTCTTGCCACCCGTGGTTGCGATCATCTCTGCCAATTGCTTAATGGTGATGTTCGAACTCTCGTCGGCAATGTTGTAAGCCTCACCATTCTCACCTTTTAAGATAATGTAAAGTAAGGCAGCCACACAATCCACCACATAGCACCATGAGCGGAACTGTTCGCCAGTGCTTTTCATCACGATATCCTCTCCGGCAAGAACATTCCTTATGAATTGAGCGTACACTCTGTTGTCGTCCTCTGTAAAGCCAGGCCCATAGGTGTGGCATGGTCGGGCAATGACAGTTTCCACTCCATACTCAGCTGTGTAGGAAGCGCAAAGAGTCTCAGCCGCACGTTTGCTCGAAGGATAGCAAGAGCGTGGAGAAGTAGGGTTGACATAACCACTGTACTCCTCGGTGAATACACGTCCGTCGCCCTCACCGTATACCTCGCCTGAAGAAACGAAGAGAAAACGTCGCAGACCGTGAGATAGCCCATAGTCCATAAGATTGCTTACGCCATATATATTGGCCTTCACAACCTCCACCGGAGCCTTCGCAAAGAAGTTGGGGCTGGCATTGCTTGCTGCATGTATGATATAATGGAAGTCGGTATTGCCTGTTGGCTGTTGCGTGACGTCGTATTTGAGGAAATGGAAAGCTATGTCGTCGGCATATTTATTGAATTTCCGCATAGCCCTTTCTTCGTTTCTTCCTGCCGCGTAGACATTATAGTCCTTGTTCTTCCGCGACATTAGCACATCCACCAGGCAAGAGCCAATAAGTCCTGTAGCTCCTGTTATAAGAATGTTGCAGCCGCTGATTCTCTCCCAAGGCAGGTCGAGAGTCGTCGCTGCCATTATATCGTCTTCGTAAGTCATATTTCTTTCACTTATTTCAGCCATTCATCTTTGCTTGTGTGCATCAGAGCTTTCAGAATCTCAAGGTCCTCCACTGTAGTAATTTTGATGTTCTTCTCCGAGCCAGGCACAATATGCATCTCATAACCACCCACTTCAGCGATGAGAGTGCATGAGGCAACACTGTCGACAATTCCCTTCTGCTTAGCCTCCTCATGAATGTTGATAATGTTGCCCAGGCAGAAAGTCTGCGGAGTTTGGGTGCGTATAAGTTTGTCGCGCGGAATGCTTACTGAAGTAGAGAATCCGTCTTCGCTCTCAAGAATAGCCTCGCGACACTTTATGCCAGTGATGGCATAGCCGTAGGCTTTGCAGATGGCAATATTGCTGCTGATGATATCCTGTCCGAGCAGTGGGCGCACAGAATCGTGTATAAGCACAAGGTCAGAGTCCTTGCATCCAACCTCCTTTAGTCCGTAAATACCGTTGTGGATAGACTCCATACCCGATTTGCCTCCTGGGAATATCCATTTAAGCTTATCGATGTTAAACTGGTTGGCATACGCTTGCAGCACAGTCTCCCAACCTTTGAGGCATACCACAGCAATAGCGTCGATGTCGGGGTGTGTTTGGAAGCAGCGCATAGTGTGGATGATAATAGGGCATCCTTCCACATGCATGAATTGTTTAGGAATATCTTGTCCCATTCTATTGCCGGAACCGCCGGCAATCAAAAGCGCGATGTTTGCCATATCTTATATATTTAGGAGTTACACATATTATAATAATGCCACAAATTTAGATAAAAATCCTGAGATAAAGGTCGGTAGAGTGATAATAGATACTAAAATCATGGGCAAATCAGCAGTACAAAGACAAGATGTTAACATTTGTATGTGAATGAGTGTCGCGTGTGCAGAAAAATGCCCCATAGAAGTAGAATATAAACTTCTATGGGGCAAATATAATGTAGCCTATATATTTTTTTTATTTCTTAATCAACGTCACGCTGCAAGCACCGAGCACGAGCAGCACGCCAGCTACAATCATCATATTGCTCTGTACAGAGCCTACGAGCGACAGAATGCCACCGCCTGCCACAGCAGCGATGATTTGAGGCACACAGATAGTGCCGTTGAATAGACCGAGGTAGGCACCCTTATGTCCGTAGCCCTCAAGAGCGTTTGTTACGAAGGCGAATGGCATGGCAAGCATTGCGGCCCATGCGCATCCGATGAGCATGAATGGCAGCACAAGCATGTTTTTGTCGCCGATGAACGGTACGATGGCAAAGCCAATGCCACCGATTACAAGGCTGAGTGCATAGGCGAATTTCTCGTTTTTGAACTTTGGCAGAGCCATAGCCCACAGCACAGAACCGATAGCCTGCCAGAAGAACAGCACTCCCACCCAGTTGCCAGCTTCTTGATAGCCCTTTGAGGCAACGTCGGTAGTGTGCCAAACAGTGTCGGCAATTGTTCCGTTGGTGTAGGTCCACATATACATGAAGGCAGCCCAGCAGAAGAACTGCACGAGTCCCACCTTCCAGAACATCGACGGGGCGTTCTTGAGCAGTTCAATCCAATTAGCGCTCTTCTCATCTGTCTCAGGTTTAGCCTCGTTGTATTCGGCATATTCCTTTGGATTCCATTCTTTCACCTTGACGGTTGTGTAGATGACGCATAGTATAAGGATGGCAGCTCCCACATAGAACGAATAAATCACGGAGTCAGGAATCACACCCTTTGGAGCCTCGTTGGCTATGCCAAGAGCAGTGAAGAGGAATGGGAACACATATCCCACAAGAGAGCCAGAGTTGCATAGGAACGACTGTATAGAGTAGGCAAGCGACTTCTGTTTCTCGTTCACCATGTCGCCCACAAGCATCTTGAAGGGCTGCATTGCCATGTTGATGCTTGTGTCGAGAAACATCAGCGAGATGAGTCCGAATATCAT
>DAVZIG010000042.1:0-15101 GCA_052273435.1 Prevotella sp. | reverse complement strand
CGACAAGCCCATTGGCAGAATTAAGTATGCACTAAATTAATTCCGCCAACAGGTTATGAATTAGATATAAAACTCCACATGTCGTTAAGTTTACCCACCTCTTTATTGTCGATGCAGAGATACACATCGCCAGTAAAACGGGCGTTGTAATTTTTTTGTGTTTATAGTCGTCTTTTTCCGTATTCAATTAAAGTGCTGAATACGGATTGTTCTGATTATTCCGATGCTTCGCCTAATATCAGCAGCATCATCAGCATCAGTAAAATCCGTATTCAATTAGAGTGATATCTGCAATCCGTGGAAGGTTTATTGTTTTTGTAAAAACCGTCTCCCTTTTATTTTTTAATCAGCGACACTGCGAAGCCTCCTCCGCGTGCCTCCTTAATCTTCAGTACATCGCCCTTCTTCACAGTGCGGTGGAGTATGGTGTAGGCCTTCGGGTTGTGCTCGTAGTCGGCATCCTTGCCATCCTGATATATGGTGCATTCGTATTTGGCGTTCTTGTCGAGGAAGTCGAGCTTCACGGTAGTCTGTCGAGCCTCGTTGGTTTTGCCGCCCACGAACCAATTATCGGTGCCCTTCGCCTTGCGTGCCACGGTGATATACTGTGCAGGTTCAGCCTCAAGATACTTGGAGTCGTCCCAGTCGCAAGCCACGTCGCGTATGAATTGGAAGGCGTCGTCGTACTTCTCATAGTGCTCTGGCAGGTCGGCAGCCATCTGCAACGGCGAGTACATCACGAGGTAGAGCGAGAGCTGACCGCAGAGCGTGCTGTGCACGTAAGATGGATTGTCGCTCCATTCCGAAAGCTTTGTCTCGAAGATTCCTGGTGTGTAGTCCATCGGACCACCCTGTAGTCGGGTGAACGGCAACATAACTGTGTGGTAGGGCACAGAGCCTCCAAAAGCTTCGTATTCTGTTCCGCGTGCCGACTCGTTGCCCACGAGGTTAGGCCATGTGCGGCAGATGCCGGTCGGTCGGGTAGCCTCATGAGCGTTTACCATAATATGGTGTTTGGCGGCCTGCTCAATCACGCGCTGGTAGTGGTTGTTCATAAGCTGCGAGTAGTGGTATTCTCCACGTGGGATGATGTCGCCCACGTAGCCAGTCTTCACAGCGTCGTAGCCATACTTGTTCATGAGGTTGAAGGCATCCTCCAAGTGGCGCTCGTAGTTGAGTGCTGCTGAGGAAGTCTCGTGGTGCATCATCAGCTTCACGCCCTTAGAGTGGGCATATTCGTTGAGATACTTGATGTCGAAGTCGGGGTAGGGAGTCACGAAGTCAAACACGTCGAGCTTCTGATGGCCGAACCAGTCCTCCCAGCCTTCGTTCCAACCCTCTACAAGCACCTCCTGCAATCCGTTCTTGGCAGCGAAGTCGATGTAGCGTTTCACCTCGGCTGTAGTAGCACCGTGGGTGCCGTTGGGCTTGCACTTGGAGTAGTCGGTAGAGCCGAGGCGCACGGATGGCAGGTCGTTGGTGTAAGCCCATGTCTTGGTGCCAACAATCATGTTCCACCACACACCGCAATATTTTGTTGGGTGAATCCACGACGTGTCCTCAATCTTGCACGGCTCATTGAGGTTGAGCGTGAGCTTCTGCGAGAGCATGTCGCGGGCGTCGTCGCTCACGAGTATGGTGCGCCACGGAGTGTTGAACGGAGTCTGGATGAATCCCTTGCGACCCACAGCGTCGGGAGTGAGCCACGACTCGAAAGTGAGGGTCTTCTCGTCGAGGTTGAGGTGCATGGTTGGGTAGTCGAGGCAGGCAGCCTCATGGATGTTGATGTAGAGTCCGTCCTTGGTCTTGAGCTGCAAAGAAGTCTGCACTCCGGTGTCGGAGAACACGGTTGTGGACGAGTTCGACTTGTAAGCCTCGCGGTTCTTCTGGATAATAGGGCGTATCCCGGTGAGCGGAGTGATCTGATACTCATATTCCTGGGTGTCGTAGTCGCCCGGAATCCAATAGGCGGTGTGGTTGCCGGTCATGGCAAACTGAGTGTGCTCCTCCTTGATGACGAAATAGTTGAGGTCCTGCTGCTGCGGGAACTCATAGCGCAATCCCATGCCATAGTTGTAGACACGGAATCGTATTTTGATGTCGCGGTTGCTTGAGGGTTGGTTGAGGCTCACCTCCATCTCGTTGTAGTTGTTGCGTATGGTCTTGGTCTCGCCCCACACGGGAGTCCATGTCTCGTCGAAGGTGGAAGTCTTCGAGTCGGTCTCCTTGAAACCATCCATGAGGTCGGTCTCCTTCATGCCCTTGGATGCGTGCTTGTCCTTGGCAAGCTCCAGGCCGAGGTGTGAGGGGTTAACAACTTTCTTGCCCTTGTATGTCATTTCATATGTGGGACGTCCGTTCTCTGTCAGGGAGAAAGTAAGGCTGACGTTGCCATCGGGCGACTTGACAGTCTGTGCCGATGCGAAGGCTGGAATGAGCGCAAGCATGGCTGCGATACTCTTGATATACATAATATGAATGGTTGATTTATAATATAATAATATGGAAGTTCCTCTCTTCTTTCTATTTAGGTTTTTTCTTTTCTGCTGCGAAATTACAAATAAAAACCATACCCCACTAAGTTTAGCTTGATTTAATTATTAATGTCGTCGTGCAAACGTTTGTATATAGGTGTTGAATTTTATAATCGGCTCTGCCGCTTGCCTAAGCAAGAATTGTCGGTAAAGCCGATTTTGAATTATTCAATTTTGAGTTGAGATTTATTAATTTAACTTTTGTCAATATGCAATTATTTGTTACCTTTGTCCGTCGGATAGCAATTCGCAACTAAAAATCACATATTACACAACTAAACTCATAAAAAAACATAATATATGATGAAGAACAACAGATTTAGGGCAATACTCATGGCTGTATTGCTGCTCGGTTTTGTAGCCAACGCATTCGCCGACGACACCGCCGCACGACTCGTTTACTCCCTTGACCGAGGCTTCGGCATCACAGGAAGCCGAGGCAATGTGGGTACTCCGCTCAAACAAGACTATGATGTGGCACTCCGCATCAACGACAAGCACTTTGTGGGCATGACCATCGCCGCCGTGCGCGTGCCTATCGACACGATGCAGAATCTGTCGGGACTGAAGGTGTGGCTCTCTAAGGAGCTGACGCTTGAGGTTGTCGACGGTAAGAAGGTAAACAAGCCCGACATCCTATCGCAGGATGTAGAGATGGGGCAAGGATGGGTTGAGGTGGCATTGGATAAGCCATACACCATCACCGACGATGGAGTGTACGTGGGCTACTCGTTCAAGATGGACGAGATGGATAGCTCCAACCGCCGTCCAGTGCGCATCACCACAGAGCTGCATGAGGGCGGACTCTTCCTCCACACGTCGCGCAGCTACCGCAGCTGGACCGACGTGAGCGACCAGTGCAGCTCCATCATGCAGGTGCTGCTCGACGGTGCGCCCAAGTATGCCGCCTCGGTGCTTTCCGGAACCACATCCTATTTCGGCGCAACAGGCATCGAGAACCCTTTGACATTTTATGTGGAGAACCACGGAGCCGCTGGCGTGAAGTCGATTGACTACTCGTTCGAATACAACGGCAACACCTACACAGGAAAAAAGAAATTCAGTAAGGCTCTGTCGTCGGTGTATGGCGTGCAGACCTCCTTCGAGGTCGACCTGCCCGTTGTCGACAAGAAAGACTACTATCCCGTGAAACTGAAGATAACCAAGGTGAACGGCAACGACAATGAGGATGCCGAGAGCCAGCTCACACAGCAGGTGTGCATCTTCGACAAGCTGCCCAAGCACCGCGCCCTGCTCGAGGAATACACAGGCACATGGTGTGGCTACTGTCCGCGCGGCTACGTGGGCTTGGCTGCCATGAACCGACTCTATCCCGACGACTTCATCGCCCTGTCGTATCACAACTCCGAGTCGGAGAGAAAACCCGACCCTATGGAGGTGATGCCCGGATCTGACTATCCAAGCAATATCTCGGGTTTCCCATCGGCTTGGCTCGACCGTGCATACGAGGTGGATGCCTACGGCGGATTCAACGCCTCGTCTACCGAACTTGGCATCGACGACGCATGGAAGGCTGTGTGTGGACTGCTTGCCGAGGCTAACATCGACGTGAAGGCTGAGCTTAACGCCGACAAGACAGCCGTTGAGGCTAAGGCAAACGTAAGCTTCCCGCTCGAAATCAACAACGCGCGCTATGGCGTGGAGTTTGTGCTTGTGGCAGACGGACTGACTGGCACAGCCGACGGATGGACACAGAAGAACTACTATGCCAAGGGCAAGAACGGCACCGACTTCTCGGAGCCTGAGTTTGAGCAGTTCATCAAGGCCAGCGGCAACGTGAGCGGACTCGTGTTCGACGACGTGGCTGTTGCCACAACACGCCTTACGGGCGAAAACCAGTATCTGCCGGAGGCTATCGAGGAGGACAAGGTGTATGAACTGCCTGTCACATTCCAACTCGCAAAGGTGAAGAACACTTCTGGCGAGAACATCGTGCAGAATCCCGACAACCTGCGCGTGGTGGCTGTGCTCATCGACTACAACGACGGCACTGTGGTGAACGCCGCAAAGACATTGCGCCTGGGCGAGGCTACTGGCATTAAGGGCGTGAACGCCGACGAGGACAGCAAGCCTGTTGAAATATACGATCTCTCGGGACGTAGACTCAATTCGATGCAGCAGGGACTCAACATCGTGAAGACAGCCGACGGACGTACATCTAAGATTATCGTTAAGTAAGATTATTAATCATTTAAAATTACCGCTTATGAAGACACTATTACTCGCAGCTGCCACATTAGCATCGGCTGCATCATTTGCGCAGACCACTGCCCCTTCCCTTCAACAGCAGAAGAAGGCACAAATCGCAATCGCCAAAACCCCAGCTCCCGCATCTTTCCTTAAGGCGGCAAGCAAGGCTCCGGAGATGATCACCGAACAGCCCGAGGGTAAGCTCTACAAGGACATGTATGGATATTCCGAAGGATTCATCTCGCAGTGGGGCATGATTTATGAGGACGTGAAGGACGGTGTTGCCCGCGACTTCGTGGTGGGCGACGACGGAAGCTACTATATGAAGAGTCCTATCAGCTCGCAGCCCACCGACTCGTGGATTAAGGGCGACAAGGCTGAGGGCGACACCATTGTGTTTAAATTGCCGCAGCAGATTTATACTCTCGATTATGGCGACGGCAACCCTATTAAATATTATGCAAGCCGCATGCTTTATCAGCAGATAGATGGTGAGAACCAGTATGTGCTCGACGAGAAGTCGCAGGACGTCAAGTTCGTGTGGCGCAACGACTCGCTCATCAAGTGCGAGAACGACGTGTTGCTCGGTATGGCAAGCGAGTCGGGCAGCTGGAACGGACTTGGCGACCTCGTGAGCGTTACCACCATCTGTCCGTTTGTCAACGAGGCTCCTAAGGATATGTCGAAGGTGGCGAAGTATATCTTCACCTTCCACCCGAGCGAGCGCACAACCACACAGCGCATCTCGCAGGTGGTGATTGAGGGCGACGACTTCTATGCCGACAACATCGATGCCAACATCCCTGAGGCTTGGATTCACGGCAAGATAAAGGACGGCAAGGTGGTGTTCAGCGGAGCGCAGTTCCTCGGACTCGACAAGAACGCATCGCAATACCGCTTCAACTTCCCTGCTAACGTCTACTACGACGAGGATACCTACTCGACGGAGTACAAGACTCTCGACGAGGTGTCGTTCGACTATGACGCTGCCACGGGCAACCTCTCCAACTGCAAGTATGGCTTCATGTCGAACTATGGCTACCGCCTTATAGCTCTGAACATGCAGGTAATGATGCAGCCTACGTTTGAGGTGTGGGACGGCATTGTGGCTCGCCCACAGAACCCGAATGTGATGCAGTATGTTCCAGCAGAAACAAATAGCGGATGGGTGATTTTCGACTTGCCGCGCAACAATGTCGAGAATAGCTTTATGGATCAGAGCAACGTATACTACAACATCTATTTCGACGATGAGCTTGCTACATTCTATCCCGACCAGTATCTCGGAATAGAGGAGGAGATGACCGACGTGCCCGTTGACTTCAACGACACTCAGCGTTACGACTTCCAGTCGTTCGGCTCGCAGCACCGCGTGGTTATCTACGACTCAGGCATCGCCCGTGTGGGTGTGAGAGCCGTGTATGTCAACGGCGACGAGCGCCTCTACAGCGACATCGTCTACAGCGACGGCTCTGTAGTGACTGATATCAAGAACGCTTCTGCCGATGCTGAGGCAAAGAGCGTGACCTACTACGACCTCGGCGGACGCGAGGTGCAGAATCCTAAGCACGGAGTGTTTGTCAAGAAGACTGTCATGAGCGACGGTAAGGTGAAAACGGGCAAGATGGTGGTGAAGTAAAAAGAAAACCCACACTAAGCTCCATACCAAGTCCCACTCTCAGCCTCACCAGTAGTGAGGGGTTGAGGGTGGGGCTTTCTTTTTTTTGTTCTTTTTTTTGTCAGCCTAATATTAAATTAGTATTTTTGTATCGGCTTAAGCCAACTAATGTAATGTATCTTTGCAAATACTACCCCATACCCCTATGGAATATCACCCCAATTGATGGGATAGTTCCCATTTTTTTCCCCCCACCCTCGTAGATTAAATTTTTAAACTAAATAATTATGATTAAAAAGTACTTTATCTCAGCACTTCTGTTCTGTGGCGTTTCGCTCATGGCAAATGCACAGGACACCAAGGTGAACGTGCTCTACCTTGACGGTACGCCCCATGTTGTGCAGATGTCACAGGTAGCCAAACTTAAGGTGTCGGGCGACGACGTTTCGCTTTTGGCTCACGACGGTTCGGCTGTTGCCACACACAAGATTGCCGACATCGACAAGATTGAGCTTACGTCCATCGCTACATCCGTGGCCTCGCTCAACAAGAAGCAGGCTATCACCATCCGCTACAATGGCTCTACTATCACAGCCGAGGGAATAGCCGACGGCAAAACTCTCGACGTGTATGCTGCCGACGGAGCAGCCGTAGCCAATGCTGTGGCTCGTGGCGGCAAAGCCACTATCGACGTGTCGGCTCTCGCAGCCGGAGTATACGTGGTTAAGGCCGAGGGCCAGTCGCTCAAGATGATGAAGCGATAAGGCCCTGACACGAAGGCATAGTGTGTACAAAGAAAAATATCGTTTATTACGTACAAGACTGAAAAAACAATGAAAAAGAAAATATTATTCCTTTTCGCCATGATCTTAGGCTTCGCAATGCAGACTATGGCGGCAAAGGCGGCAGCACCTGATAGCGTGTTTGTCGTGAAGAACGGACGTATCGTGTCGGCCTATGAGGTGGGCAAGGATGTAGACAATATCACATTCGCCAAGAAGGCGGTGCTCGAGGGCAACTCATTGGTAGTGGGCGACGAGGTGGTTAACCTCAAGTCGGCTCTCGTAACCTATCAGGGCGAGTATATGTATGTGTACCTCTCGGTGAAGGAGTCGGTAAGCTCTGTGGCTGAGGTGGCTACCGATAAGTATGTGCAGATTGTGATGACTCCGAGCCTGCTCGACGAGAACATCAACTTCGACACATTCGCCGACGATTTCGACGAGGAAGAGGACTTCTTCCAGATGATGTACATGGACCCCGTGAAGTATGAGGAGGACGACGACTACGAGCCTATTGTGTTCTCTTTCGACGAGTGGAGCGACTACTTCAGCGGTGGCTCTCTTTATGTGAACATGGAGGACGACAACCTGAAGGTGAACTTCGACTGCAAGCCTCTTGAGAACGGCGAGGCTTTCGCCGGACAGTATGAGGGCGAGTTTGTTGAGGTGGCTCAGAACCCCTACTTCTTCAATGTCGACGGCAAGTCAATGGAGCTACGCTCTGTATTCCAGGAGAAGGTGGCAGACGGCATCGCCTTCTATCTCACTCCGGGCAACATCGACAATGCCACCGACCTTGTGAATACATATTATTATGCACGCCTCTTCGTGCCCACAAAGGAGATGGACGGCACCGACATCGACATCAATGGCAACCGCGAGTATGAGCTTACTTTCTACGACAACGTGAGCGACATCAACAACCCGCAGCAGATTTCTCTCAGCAACGGTATGACTGGCAATGCTACAGGCTACGTGAGTGTGCTCGACCGTGGCGACGGCAGCTACACTCTCACCATCGACGTTGAGAAAATGGGTAAGGAAGGCAACCGCAGTCTCCAGGCATTCTATCGTGGCACTCCTGCCGTATACGACCTCACATTGCCAAGCGAGTATACCGTGGCTGGCAGCGAGCCCGTCACCCTTAAGTCGTGCGTGGTAGTGGTTGACAGCAGCGATGAGAACCGCAACATGTACACCGTATACCTCTCAAGCAAGGAGGGCGTGACAACTGTTGAGGGAATGGTCGACGCCGACATCGTGCTCACCGTGCCCGATGATTTCATCAACGACGACATGACTCACGGATTCTCTGGCACCGACATCAACGCCATGCTCTCTATCGCATACGGCGGTGATACATATTGCCAGGCTACAACAAGCGACCCCGTCACATCTATAGCAGTAGGCGGTAACATCAAGGCCACCCTCAACGCCGGAAAGGGCAACTTCGACTTCATGGTGTTCGGAGCAAGCAAGTTCGGAGGCAACATTAAGGGACACTATGAGGGTGAGGTCACAAAACTTACAAAGTAAAGGAGATAAAAGACAATGAAAAAGACAATATTTTCAGCTATCATACTCGCTGCCGCCTCTTTCGCGTGCAACGCACAGGCGCAGCAGAAGGTAATGCTCAACAAGGGCGATCAGACTGTTGAGACTGTGAAGCTCGGCGCCGACGATTATATCGCTTTCGGACGCCCCGAGGGAGTGCCCGTGCAGAAGGATGTGGAGGTTGTGTCTACTGAGGTGGGCAAGAACTATGTGTCGTACAAGGTGGAGACCAAGGAGGCAGACAAAATCTATAGCCACGTGTTGCTAAAGAAGTCGTATGTGGAGTTGCTCTCCATCCAGATGAACAACTATTTCGACGAGAACGACAAGGAGGCTCTCAACAATATCTTCCGCACTCTGATCTTTGCAGGATATGGCGAGGTGTCGATGGGCACACAGTCGTTCACCATCAAGGACGGCGAGAAGGACTCTTCAGGCGAAATCAACTTCATCCCAGGCGGACAGGAGTATTACCTCGTGACCGCAGGCATCACAATGAACGGTGACGACCCTTCGCTCGACAACGACATCAACTACGTGATGGTGCGCACAAAGGACCCGGGCGTGAGCAGCGAGACACTTACTGTTGAGTACAAAGGCGTGAACGACAATGGCAATGCTTGGTTTGACGTGCAGTCGGGCGAGGGCATCGGCTCGTTGTATTTCGTGTTCGGCACATCTGCCTCTATCGACGAGTTCATCAACACCTACAGCTACGACTATCTCATGTTCACACAGGCTAACCAGTTCACTCGCGAGCAGTGGAACACTCTCACCGACGATGAGCATGTGTGGAATGTGGGCAAGGAAGCCGACTACAACTTCTATGCTCTCGGCATCGATGGCAACGGTGACTGGGTGAAGGCCGAAATCAAGAATCTCCACCTCAAGCCGTCGGTAAGCAACGATTGCCCCGTTGTGGACATCACCAACAAGATGTGTGTGGATGGTGAACTTGCCATCCAGTATAGCATCAAGTCGAAGGCCAAGGAGATTAAGTCTGCCAAGATGCTGCTGATGAAGTCGGATGATTGGGACGACGCACTCAACGAACTTTTGAAGATTAAGGAGGGCGACGACTACAAGTACAACCAGCCTTCGGAGGCATGGGCCGACTATATGGCTACTGCCGATAAGGCTGTTGACGTGACTGACGCTGTAAAGGCTCTTGGCAACACCCTCAACTACAAGAAGAGCTTCACGGATGACGAGCGCGGATGGTATGTGGCTGCACTTGCCGTGACCGACGAGTTCGGCACAACTGTCACTCGCGCTACATTCCACTCGCATTTAGGCGAGGAAGAGAACTGGGACATCCTCTCACGTACATTCCCCGTAAAGGCTTCTGTCAAGGCAAGCGCTGCCAAGGGTATGGCTCCGATGAGTGGCCGTGTGGCAGGCGTGGCTAAGCGCAAGTAAAAGCAATTAGTTCAGAATTATCTTTACATATTAAAAGGTTCATCTGGAATATGGAGTGATTTAATTGTGACGACCCAAGGCTACGACAAACGACACTAGCAAATATGTGTCCATTTACATTCGTGACACTAATGTCTGGAACGTGATATAATTATCTGTCGCATGTCTTGAAACAATCGTATCATGCCATGATATGACTGTATCGTGCCTTGAAACGACCATATCATGGTATGATACGAATGTTTTTACTGGATGTAATTCACTCCATATTCCGGATGAACCTTTTTTTTCTATTTTTTCTTCGGGATTCCTTCGGGATTCCTTCGGGATTCCTTCGGGATTCGTTCGGGATACTTTCAGAACAAGTTTTATTCTTATTCGTTCAGAGTCCAGCGTGTATTGGGATTTTCTGACAATACACGCATGCTGAGTTTGCCGCCACGGCAAGCCAGTACAGCCACTGTGGCGTCGTTTTTGTTGTATCCGCCTCCAACATAAACCGGATAGCGGCATCCGTAAATGCCCTTAGGATAGAATTTGGCATTGTGGGTGTGGGCTGCAAGGGCCACATCAAATGGCGCACGGCTGAGCATAGGTCCCCATAATTCGGTGCAAGGGCGATAGTTGTCGGTATTGCCGAATATAGGAATATGGCTTATGAGCACATGTCGAGAAGCAAGAATCGAGTGTTGCCCCATGTGAATGCGCTGTAGGTCTTCACCTCATCGGTCAAACTGTGTATCATGCTTATTGCATGTTCTCGGTTGCGTGGCTCGGGCAGACAGTCGCCGTTGAATATCACAAAGTCGTAGTCGATGTCTTTGGCAAGATGCTTCAGGTGGGCAAGAGTCTCGCCGTGCTCGTGCAGGTCGTTGAAGACGAGGCATGTGAAGTCTTCTTCCTTGAGGGCAGGTGTGCGGAACGAGTGGAATGGAGTGCGCAGCGTATCGGCACCGAAATGGTTGGAGTGGGCTCCCTTGTACAATATTTCCATAGCGCATACGCGGTAGTAGTAGCGTGTGCCGGGTTTCAGATTGTCGAGCTTGATGTTGTTCTCGATGTCGGCAGAGTGTACGGCACCAATGTTCTTAGGGGTAGTGGGAGTGTCTGAAGTCTTGTCCTGTACGCCGCCAGCCAAACCAGCCACCTTGTCCTTCAATTCCATGTCGGGACGTGGATGGCAGTAGCGGTAGCGATAGACGGGCTGTCCGCTTGTGAGTTTGTGCATGTTGCCCCACTTCCATGTGGAGTAGTCGAGAAAGAGGTCGCCAGCGAGATCGTTGCCAGGCTGCTTCATCACATCAGCATCAGTGTTGAGGCCATAAAGACTAAAGAGTTCGTCGGTGGCGTTGTGCAAACAATACTCCCGTGAATAGTGTGAGCACGAATGTCAGTAATGATTCTTTCATCGTATATTGTTATTTAGTTATAATCTACAAAAGTAATATTTTTAGTTAAAACATACGGATTGTTTGTCTTAATAATATTTTTTGCTTGTACATTATTAGTAAACAACTCCCAACATGTAACACAACTGTAATATCTTTGACACCGTTTGACAATAAAATAAGCTGAACTTTGCAGCGGAAATAAAAACAAGTAGAAAAACAATGAAACAGACAAAAGCTAGATTCATGTCTGCACTCGCGCTCTGTCTCGCTTCCGTTAGCGGCATGGCACAAGAGACAGAACAACCGTCGCCAGTAAATGTGCACGGAACCATCCGCTCAAAGTACGAATACCAAACCGAGGAGGGGGAGGGGCGCTTCGAGGTGCGCAACGCCAGAATCAGTGTCGACGGACAGCTTTCTCCAATCATATTATATAAGGCGGAAATCGACCTCTGCGACGAGGGCAAAATCAAGATGCTCGACGCATACACACGCTTGAAGCCAGCCAAGGGACTGCAGTTCACTATTGGTCAGATGCGTGTGCCGTTCACTATCGACGCTCACCGCTCACCGCATCAGCAATATTTTGCCAATCGCTCGTTCATTGCCAAGCAGGTGGGCAACGTGCGCGACGTGGGTGCGTCACTTGGTTATTCGATGAATGTAGGATTCCCAATAATACTCGAAGCGGGACTCTTTAATGGTTCCGGGCTCACCAACCAGAAGGACTACTGGACCAACAGCATCAATTATTCTGCCAAGGCACAGATGTTCTTCCCTGGAGGATGGAACCTCACGCTGAGCACACAGAAGATAAAGCCGGATAATGTGACCATCAATATGTATGATGCCGGCATGTATTGGCAGTCGCATGGCTTTCACATCGAGGCAGAATACCTCTACAAGCATTATTCCGACGATGCCTTCAAGGCTGTGCATGCTGTTGATGCCTTCGCAAGCTACGACATTCCCACAAGTCCTAAGAGTGCCATCCGCTATGTCACTCCGCTTATTCGCTACGACTACATGAGCGACCATAGCGACGGTATGCGCTATCTTGATGGTAAAACCAACGAGGCAGGTAAGCTTATTGTCAACGACTATCAGCGCTCGCGTCTTACGGGTGGTGTGACGCTTAGCTTGAAAAAACCGTTCGTCAGCGATATCCGCGTGAACTACGAGAAGTATTTCTACAAGAGCAACGGTGTGCCACGTCCGTCAGAGAAGGACAAGATTGTAGTGGAATTTATGACTCGATTCTAAATTCTAACTTTTTAAAGTGATTATTGGTAGGAGACTGCGGCTTTCTTGTCGTAGTATCCTATTTCTGCATAATAGAAAAATGATGTGTTAAAATTATTATTTTATAGCAAAAAGTTTGGAGAATAAATTTATTTGTTTAATTTTGCAACCGTAACAGCGTTTGAATCTATATTGAAACGTATTAGAACCTAAAACATTTCTTATGAATAAAAAATTTACTCTGACATTTGCTCTGTTGTCGCTGCTCGCAGTGGGCAATGCTCATGCCGACAGTAAGCTTGTGGCTGTTGACTCGCCCTCTGCGACAACTATTGCAAGCTTTAGCTTGAGCGACATCAGCAAGCTCAGCTTTGCTGATGGCAAGATGGTGGTCACTCTCGGTGACAAGACCACTAAGGAGGTGGCACTAAACACTAATCTCGTGCTTAAGTTCGAGGATGTAACCACAGCTATTGCTGGTGTTACTAACAATGCCTCTAAGCTGCAGGTGGCTTACGATGGAAACACTATCTCTGTAGCTGGACTTGCCAAGGCCGAAAATGCCGCTATCTACAGTATTGGTGGCGAGAAGGTTGTTGACTTGAAGTCTTGGAATGGAAACCCAGTAAACGTTGGCTCACTTACCAACGGCGTGTATATCCTTAAAGTAAATAACAAATCATTTAAATTTATCAAGAAATGAAAAAAATATTCTCTATAATGCTCGGCCTCGCTATGGCTATGGGCGTAAACGCACAGACAGAAAATCCTAACCGACTCATCATGGTGTCGAAGGCAGGAGACAAGGCTTATGCTCTTGACAAGGTTGACTCTATCTATTTCGCAAAGCAAGAGGGTCAGGTGTGTGCTGAGGTGAAATTCCTTAAGCTTGTTCAGGATGAGGAAAAAGGCGATATTTTGCATGTTGCTGTGACACGTACAAGTCAAGATGTCTCATATTGCATCGACGTTCTTCCTACAAACACAGTAAAGCAGTATGATGATAATACTTTGGCACGTTACTTCGATATGCAGAAGACTCAGAAGTTCTATCAGGACTTTACTGATGCCGAACTTTCAGGATTCTCGCAGAAACTGGAGCCAGGTACTTCTTACACTGTGTTCACTCTTGCATACGATGAATATGGTGTTCCTTGTGAGGGTTCTCGCGCAGAATTCAAAACACCAAGAGCAGCAACTGTAGGCAACCCGACTGTATCTTATACAATCGACGAGACCACTACTACCAGCTTCACTATCACAGTTACTCCTAATGAAGATTGCGCTGAATATTTCTGGTGCGCATTTAGGAAGGGTGAAGCACAGGCTCAGTTCGAACAGTGGGGGCCAATGATGGGTTTCCCAAATATTGAGGCAATGGTTCGTCAGTTCAGCGGTGCTGCACACGAGGATGTAGAATCAAACACATGGAAAGATATGAATCCTGGTACAGATTATGAGGTGCTTGTTGTTCCTGTTGACGTAGAAGGCAATAATGGCGAAATCGTAACTATCCCGGTTTCTACAAAGCAGCAGGGTGGTGAAGGTATAGCTCAGGTTGCTATCACATCAGAAGGTGTTACTGAATATGATGGAGAAGAAGGCAAACAGTTGGTTTGCACATTAGTATTCACTCCTAATGACCAAACAGCGGTTTACCATGATTTGGTTGTAGAAAAGGGAGCATTTGATGAGAAAGGCGAAGAGTTCTGGAAGAATTATTTGCTTAATGGCGATCCCAATGATCCTAACTATAACCAGTATGGTGTAGATAGATTCACGTTTGCAGCTGAGGCTGGCAAGCAGTACTATGGTGTTGCTATCGCTAAGAACGCTAAGGGTGAATATGGTCCTTTGGTAAAGGAACTTTTCAATGTAGAGGCTCCTGCAGCAGGTGTTGCTCCTGCAAAGGTTAAGGCTAACAAGGGTGGTGTTGCTACTCGCATCAAGTCTAACGAGAAGCGTACTGCTGTTGTTCCTGTAATGAAGGGCATCCAGCTTGTTAATGCTGAATAATTAAGCAAAGTAACATAATTCAATAATGAAACCTCAGTTGCATACCTTTGGTATGTGACTGAGGTTTTTTTATTTAGTGTATTTATATTCTGCTCTTACGTGTATTATATATAATGTGTATAGATATGAATATGTAAATAACTGTTAAAGTAATAACAAAAAGTAAATTTTTCTCATTCAAAGTTTTGGCGGTTCGAGAAAAAGTCATACCTTTGCATCCGCTTTCAAGAAGCAACGATATCTTAAGCAAAAACGAGATTGCGTTGGTGCGAAGAAAGCGTTAAAAGAAAGAGTTCTTTGAAAAGATTTACATAAGACAGATAAAGTAGTACAA
>DAVZIG010000041.1:0-15505 GCA_052273435.1 Prevotella sp. | reverse complement strand
AGAAGCACACAACCCACGTTGTCCTCCTCAAGGTTCATCACGATAGCCATAGTGCCATTCTCGAATTCGAGAAGCTCGTTGGCCTCGGCGTTGCGGAGTCCGTAGATACGGGCTACACCGTCGCTCACCTCGAGCACAGTGCCCACCTCGTCAAACTGTTGGCTATTGTTGATGCCCTGCAGTTGCTCGAGAAGTACCTGTGACACTTCGCTTGGTTTTATTTTATCTGACATATACTTCTGAAAAAAGTTAATTAATTAAGCTGTGACAATATGGTGTTGAGCTGCTTCTTTACGCTGGCATCCATACGATAGGTGTCGTACTCGAGCACGAATCCACCTATAATGTTAGGATTTACCTCGGTCTGGAACTCAACCGTACCATTTGTCCTTCCCTCAACCAACTGTCGCATCTTCTTCTCCGTAGCGGAGTCGATAGTGCAGGCAGTCGTTAGTTTAGCACTGATTAGATTTTTATGCTTTCTGTACAGAGTAACAAACGAGTTGGCGATGAATTGCATGATACTCTCACGGTCTTCTTTGAGCACAAGGGCGACAAAACGCTTTGTCAGGTCGCACGATCCTCCGGCTGCCGCCGTGAGGAGCAGACTCTCCTTCTGCTTCTTCGAGAGCATGGGATTATCTATCGTAATCCTCAGCGCAGGCGTCGTGGAGTAGCAATGGGCAAGGCTCTGCATGTCGGCATACACCTTGTCGGCCTCCTTAGCCTCAATGCCCGCCTTGAGCAAGGCGCGAGCATATCTGACCGATATTAATCCTAAATCCATAGCTTATACTTATTTATTATTAGCTGTAACTTCATCAAGCATCTGGTTAATGTAATCCATCTGTGCCTTATCAGTGCCGAGCTTCTGGCGCAAGACCTTCTCCGAAATCTCAACACTCAACGCAGCAACCTGCTGGCGAATCTCGCTGATTGCAGCCTGTTTCTGGCTTTCAATCTCGGCCTTGGCATCGTTGATGATGCGGGCGCTCTCCTCGCGAGCCTTCTCCTGTGCCTGTGCCACGATAGCCTCACGGGTTGTGGCGGCCTCCTTGAGTATTACGGCCTGCTTCTCCCGTGCTTCCTGAAGCATCGACTCGCTCTCCTGCTTGATGTTCTCAAGTTGGGCAGCGGCCTTCTGCGCCTTGGACAGACTCTCGTCGATGTACTTCTTGCGCTTGTCAACCATTCCAACTATAGCTGGGAAGCCGAACTTGGCGAGCACGAAGAACACCACTAAGAATGCTAAAAGCATCCAAAAGAGGAGTCCAAGGTCAGGAGTCAATATTGATGGCAATGTACTAAAATCCATTTGCAATATTTTACTAACTCTTTGTTGCTATTTTACGTAAGAGCGCAACACCTTACTTGATAAGGAAGGCGCAGGCTACGATAGCGAACAATGCACAACCCTCAACGAATGCTGAGGTAAGAATCATGTTGGTCTGAATCTTGCCTGAAGCCTCGGGCTGACGTGCAATAGCGTCCATGGCGCTGCCACCAATCTTGCCAATACCCAAACCTGCGCCAATTACTGCAATACCTGCTCCGAGACCGCAGCCCAGCTGTGCCAGACCTTCAGCAGCCAAAAGTGATGAAATAATCATAGTTGTTTAAAATTTTTTTAAGTTGTTATTTTTTTATTGTTTATTCTGTTGTTAAGCCTCTGCCTCCTCTTCCTTCTGAGCCAGACCGATAAATACGGCGCTCAACAAGGTGAAGACATAAGCCTGAATGAATGCCACAAGCACTTCAAGACAGTTCATGAAGAGCATCATTATGGCACTTACGAGGTTCAAACCGATACCGTAGCCCACGCCCATCGACCATCCGAGGAAGATGACGCATGTGAAACTCAGAATGATTGCGTGACCTGCCATCATGTTGGCAAAGAGACGAACCATAAGAGCGAACGGCTTGGTGAACACGCCGAAGAACTCGATGACTGGCATCAAAGGCACCGGATAAGCCTTGAGGAATACCGGTACATGGGGCCAGAAGATATCTTTCCAATACTCTTTGTTGCCGAAGAGGTTGATGGCAATCATGGTGCAGACGGCAAGGAAGAACGTAACGTTGATGTTGCCCGTAACGTTGGCGCCACCTGGGAATATCGGAAGCAAACCGAGAATGTTTGTCGTGAAGATGAAGAAGAACACCGTGAGCAGGTATGGTGCGAAAGGCTTGAAGTGCTTCTCGCCTATCGATGCCTTGATCACGTCGTCGTAGATGGTCATGACGAACATCTCCATCATTCCGACAAATCCGCCAGGAGCCTTACTTCTCTCGTCCTTGCCCTTGTACCAGCGAGCACACGAAAGGAATACGGCTATCAGAACGAACACTACAATCCATATCTGCGCCACGGTCTTCGTGATGCTCATATCAAGCGGACGCACCTTCGAACCATCAGGCATTTTCTCGTATATCTTGCCATGATGCTCTGCGTCGAAGTAATAGTTCTCCGGCAGACTGCTCTCTGTGCAGAACGTCCACTCTCCGGTATCGGAGCTTCTGACGATTATCGGCAACGGTATGCTCAGACTCTTGCCCTCGTAAGAAGCTATGTGCCACTCGTAGGAGTCGGACAGGTGCTCAAGTACCGTTGTAGGGATGTCGAGCGACTTGCCGTTGTGGCCTGCTTCTCCCGCTGAAGCGAAGGCTGGCATCAATGCCAATACCAAGAGAAGTAATAATGACATTATCTGTTTCATTATCGTTTATTTATTATCTTTGTCACACTCAGTATGCGAATTGGTGACGTGCGAAAAGAATGCCGAATGGTGGACAATCATCCATAAATAGAAAACCATAAACACCAGACAGTATTCAAGCATCGCATCGCGACCAACGGCAATGTAGCATCCTACAAGCGTGAAGAGAGCCAACAACATACGGAAGCCGGACACGGCCGAAAAGAATGTCGGAAGCATATTCTGATTTGCCACGGCTATTCTTTTCCATAAGAAGATGTCGGCAAGCTCCACCACAAGGGCGAACATTGCACTCACTACAAGAGGCGGGACAAGTCCGTCAACATGAGCGAACATCTGCAGGGAAAGAACTGCCAACGACAATACCGCAACAGCCACAACGGTCTGCACGGCGTAGCGTCGGCTGTATTTTGCTATCTCTGTATTTTTCAACATGTCAACTTGGTTTCATTAAAGTTCGACACAAACATTGACGTTGTTTTTCTGCACTTCAACAAAACCGCCCATTGTCTTAACCTCATGCTCGCCCTCTGAGTCAAAAAAAGCAATGCGCCCGCTGTCGAGTGTGGAGATAATAGGTGCATGATCAGTGAGTATTTCAAACTCGCCACTTGCGCCAGGCACCACCACACGGTCCACCTGTCCTACAAACTCCACTTTCTCGGGAGAGACGATTCTTAGATTCAAACTCATAGTCTTACAAGTATTAAGTGTGTAAGCGGATTATCCCTTGGCTGCCTCAAGAAGCTTCTTGCCCTTGGCAATAGCATCCTCGATGGTACCAACGTTTAGGAAAGCCTGTTCTGGCAGATCATCCACTTCGCCGTCAAGAATCATATTAAAGCCCTTGATTGTATCCTCAATAGAAACCATCACACCCTTAACACCGGTGAACTGCTCTGCAACAGCGAACGGCTGAGAGAGGAAACGCTGAACACGACGTGCGCGGTTCACGGTCAGCTTGTCCTCATCAGAAAGCTCGTCCATACCAAGGATGGCGATGATATCCTGGAGTTCCTTGTAACGCTGGAGTATCTGCTTCACGCGCTGCGCACACTCGTAATGTTCCTTACCCACAATCAGCGGATCAAGAATTCGAGAGGTAGAGCCAAGTGGGTCTACTGCGGGATAGATACCAAGCTCGGTAATCTTACGCGAAAGTTCTGTTGTAGCGTCGAGGTGGGTGAAGGTTGTGGCTGGAGCCGGGTCAGTTAAGTCGTCGGCAGGCACGTATACGGCCTGTACTGAGGTAATAGATCCTTTCTTTGTAGATGTAATGCGCTCCTGCATCTGTCCCATCTCGCTGGCAAGAGTAGGCTGATAACCTACGGCTGAAGGCATACGTCCAAGAAGGGCCGACACCTCAGAACCAGCCTGAGTAAAGCGGAAGATGTTGTCGATGAAGAACATGATGTCGGCAGCTTCTCCGTCCTTTCCTCCGTGGTCGCGAAACTCCTCGGCTACGGTAAGACCGGACAATGCAACCGAAGCACGTGCTCCAGGCGGCTCATTCATCTGACCGTACACAAGTGTAGCCTGACTCTTCTTGAGTTCCTCGGGATCGACAAGTGACAGATCCCACTTGCCTTCCTCCATTGCCTTCTTGAACTTCTCGCCGTAGCGTATAACGCCCGACTCAAGCATATCGCGTATGAGGTCGTTGCCCTCGCGAGTACGCTCGCCTACTCCAGCAAATACCGAGTAGCCATTGTGTCCCTTGGCAATGTTGTTGATGAGCTCCATGATGAGCACCGTCTTGCCCACACCAGCGCCACCGAATAGACCAATCTTTCCACCTTTCATATAAGGCTCCAAAAGGTCGATCACTTTGATACCGGTAGCGAGCATTTCCTTGTGAGTAGAAAGGTCCTCAAACTTAGGAGCCTCGCGATGGATAGGATAAGCACCCTCCATGTTCAGAGTGCTCATACCGTCAATTGGCAGACCGATAACATTCATCATGCGGCCCTTAATCTGTTCACCTGCTGGCATCATGATAGCGTTGCCTGTGGAAACCACCTTAAGGCCACGCTGCAATCCGTCAGTATTGTCCATTGCGACGCAGCGCACGGTGTCCTCACCGATATGCTGCTGCACCTCAATGATAAGCTCTTGTCCGTTAGGACGCTTCAGCTTGAGAGCTTCGTGGATTTTAGGCAACACCTCTTCAGGGTTCTTGCCGGCGGTATCGAAGTAAACGTCGATTACCGGACCAATAATCTGCGAGATGCGCCCGTTGATTTGTGACATACTATATTTGTTTTATGTTTTGTAATCTGATGCAAATATAATAACAATAATCTGAATAAGAAAATATTTAAAGTTTATTGTACAATAAATGCTCCAAATATACCAAAATCGTAGTTGGTTTAACAATTATGTTATATTCTACTGTCCTTTATACCTTATATTATATGCTCAGTTCGTCGAGCACCTTAATAAGTTTGCGGTCGAAAGGCTTGTCGCTACGGATTGCCTCACTCAGCGGAACATATACAATCTCGTTGTTGCGCACGCCAATCATTACGTTGCGCTGCCCCTGAAGAATGGCCTCGATAGCACCTACACCTGTGCGCGATGCAAGAATACGATCGTGTGCGCTTGGACGGCCTCCACGCTGCAAGTGACCAAGGATTGACACACGCACGTCATACTGCGGGAACTCGTTCTTGACGCGCTCGGCATAATACATAGCGCCACACTTTGGACTTTCGGATACAATAACGATGCAACTCTTCTTTGACTTACGGATGCCACGCTCCATGAATCGTGCCAACTGGTCGACATCGGTAGAGTCTTCAGGAATGATGGCCGCCTCAGCACCACTGGCTATAGCTGAGTTCTGTGCAAGGAAGCCTGCGTCGCGTCCCATTACTTCGATGAAGAAGATACGCTCGTGGCTCTGGGCAGTGTCGCGAATGCGGTCGACACACTCAACAATAGTGTTCATGGTGGTGTCGTAGCCGATAGTGGAGTCAGTGCCGTAGAGGTCGTTGTCGATAGTTCCTGGCAAACCGATGCAGCATATGTCATATTTCTTGGCAAACTCCATAGCTCCTGTCAATGAGCCATTGCCGCCGATTACCACAAGTGCGTCGATGCCGTGGTCCTGGATCTGTTGATAAGCCTTCTCCTTGCCCTCATCGGTTATAAACTCCTTTGAGCGAGCTGTCTTTAGGATTGTGCCGCCCGACATAATGATGCCGCTGACATTCTCGGTTGTAAAATCCTCAATCTCGCCATTTATCAAGCCATCGTAGCCACGGTAAATGCCTTTGATATTAAAGCCGTTGCAGATGCCGGCACGTGTCACGGCACGGATTGCTGCATTCATTCCAGGCGCATCGCCGCCTGATGTAAGAATTCCAATGGTCTGAATTTTAGCCATAGTGAAACAATTTATGTTTTTTAGTTTATTGATTATTATTATTCTCTAATAAAACTGGTTTTCTGGATAAAGCCTGCACATAAGCACAAAGTCTATAGACCATGCATTATAGCATGGCGTACATCACAACAAGTCCGATGGTAGAGCCAATGACAGCCTTCCATCCTACATTGCGGAAGTACCAAGCCAAGCGTATGCGCTCCATCTTCATCAAGGCGAGTCCGCCGAGCGATCCTATGCAAAGCGCATTACCTCCCACTCCAGCTGCAAATGCTATCATCTTCCAATAGCTACCATTCTGCATGTATTGAATATCATCGCCCAACGTCTGCACAGTGCCAATAGCCGTGTCGTGGAGTGAAACCATCGACATTGCCGTAGTGAAATTATCAAGCACCATGCTTAATGTCTGAGTTATGAAGCCTACGGCGAGCAAGTTTCCCACATTTTCATCCATCCAACCTCCCACTGCAGACATAACTCCAGTCTCCTTTACAACACCCACTGCAAGCATTATACCAAGTACAAGCAGAATCATCTGTATAACTCCATATTGTACGACTCGCGGCGTGCGTCGCAATATCATCTCGTCGGAATTCATCAACTTGCGGTTCACCACCTCGTTGACAATCCACAAAACCGCCAACACACACAAGGCTCCAAGGAATGGGCTAAGCTTTGTTATATTATGAAAAGTAGGTATAAACCACAATCCGCCTATTCCCACAAAGAGCATAAGCACTCGTTGCCACACAGTAAGACGGGTGTCATCACCACGATATGGCATAGTTATCCACTCTGTTTCAATGCGCGCAGGAAGGCTTCTGCCCACCCACCATACAGGCAGAACCCAAGCAATAAGACAAGGAATGATTAGCGACATGGAGAAATTGGTTGCCGTTACAGCTCCCATATTCCACAGCAATAGTCCCGTCGGTGCACCTATCACAGTCAAAGCACCGCCACAGTTTGCCGAAAGCACTATGGCACAGCCCAATATCATACGTTCACGCTGACGGCTAACTACACTGTGCATTATGGTGAGCATCATAACTGTGGTTGTGAGATTGTCGAGATTTGCAGATATAAGGAACGTTACAACTGAGAGCATCCACAACATCTTCTTACTATTGCGCGTGCGCAACAGTTGCGAGATGAAATCAAAACATCCGTTGTTCTGTAATATCTCTACTATTATCATCGTAGCAAGTAGGAAGAGTACTATTTCTGATGCCTTTCCCACATATTTAAGGAATATATTCTGTGCAATAAATTGCTTTACCAACACAGAAGAAGGTTGCGTTCCGTCAAGAAACAGCATGTAGTCGCGTGCATGCTGACTCATCACGAAGTCTGTGCCATAGCAAATATAGAGTATCCAGCCAAATGTGCCCACAAAGATGGCCACGGCAGCTTTGTTAACATTGGTATATTTCTCAGTTGCTATCAAGAAATAACCAATAATAAGTATGGTTACAATTACAATAGTCATATTGTCCAAAAATGGATTTAACATTTGCAAAGGTACTAAAATATTTGAACTAAGCAAGTAATCGCACATTTTTTTTTATTTTCTATTTACAGAGATTTAATGCAAACGTAACCACATAGGAAACATATTGAGCATAATAGAAAAGTACTAAAATAAAAAAGCGAGTATTTTGTGTCAGTTTCTTAGTTTGAATGATAGTTTTTTTGTAACTTTGTGCAACAATAGGCAATATAATTTGCCTAACAACCAAACAACATAACCACATTATTATATTATATGGCATATTGGTTCATATTCAACAAGGGAGACGTGATGCTTGAAAAATGCGACGACGGCTCATTCACTATTCCATGCTCTGACTGCGCGCCCGTAGCCACTGACGACACTACTCACATCCTTAACGTATCGCCCATGGATGATGGCACCGAGGTTAAAGCTTGCCGCATAGACTACGTGCCCGAAGACTCGCGCTTAGAAATGTGCGGGCTAAGACAATCATTCTACAAACTGTCGCAACCCTTGTATCTGAAGGCTGGCAAAGCAGGCGAACTGCTCTATTGGGACCAAAACACACGCTTCTGTGGTGTGTGCGGCTCGCCTATGGAGATGGACACTGACATATCCAAACGCTGTCCTAACTGTGGCAAGACAGTATGGCCACAGCTCGCAACAGCTATCATAGTGCTTATCAACCGTGGTGACGACCTTTTGCTTGTGCATGCCAAGAACTTCAAGACAGATTTTTATGGCTGCATAGCTGGATTTGTGGAGACGGGTGAATCGCTTGAGGAAGCTGTAAGACGTGAGGTGATGGAAGAGACTTCGCTCACTATAAAGAATCTGCGCTACTTCAAGTCGCAACCATGGCCATATCCTTGTGGACTGATGGTAGGATTCTTTGCCGAATACGAAAGTGGAGAACTGAAGTTGCAAGAATCGGAACTCTCACGCGGCAATTGGTTCAACAAAAGCTCATTGCCAACAATCCCAGAGAAGCTTAGTCTGGCAAGAATGCTGATAGACAAGTGGCTGGAGGAACATGCTTGAATGTTGAGTGTTGAATGTTGAGTGTTGAATGTTGATTGTTGCGCGGAGCGCATGTTGAATTTTTCAATGTTGAATTTTTAGTTCTCGAAAATTGATTTAATGATTAAGATATGAAACAAATAGGATGGGGATTCATAGGATGCGGTGAAGTGACCGAGAAGAAGTCGGGACCCGCATTCAACGAGGTGGAAGGCTCGCGCATCGTTGCTGTAATGAGCCGTAAAGAGGCGAAGGCAAAGTCCTACGCCAAGCGCCATGGCATAGAACGTTGGTATACCGACCCGCAGGAACTTATCGACGACCCAGATGTTACTGCAGTCTATATAGCCACACCACCATCAAGCCATGCCACATTCGCCATTATGGCAATGAAGGCGGGTAAGCCCGTATATATAGAGAAGCCTTTGGCAGCAAGCTACGAAGACTGCGCACGCATCAACCGCATCAGCGAGATAACAGGTGTTCCGTGTTTCGTGGCCTACTATCGTCGCTATCTGCCTTATTTCCAAAAGGTGAAAGACATAATACTTTCAGGGAAGCTTGGCACCATAACCAATGTGCAGATACGCTTCTCTGTGCCCCCACGCGACCTTGATTATGAAGACACAGCCAATCTGCCTTGGCGTCTGCAGCCAGACATTTCGGGTGGTGGATATTTCTACGACCTTGCGCCACATCAGCTCGACCTGTTGCAAGACATCTTCGGAGTCATCACACGCGCTCATGGCTATTGCTCCAACCGTGCACATCTCTATAAGGCAGAGGACACCATCAGCGCATGCTTCTTCTTCGAGAACGGATTGCCTGGTAGTGGCTCATGGTGCTTCGTTGGACATAAGAGTGCGAAGGAAGACTGCATCGAGGTAATTGGCGAGAAAGGTATGCTCTCTTTCTCTGTCTACAACTACGCCCCCATTCAGCTTATCACAAGCGAGGGACGAACAAGCATTCGTGTGCCTAACCCACCATATGTGCAGCTGCCCATCATCAAGAGTGTAATAGAACACCTGCAAGGCATTGGCACTTGCACCTGCACAAGCGTAAGCGCAACTCCTGTAAACTGGGTGCTCGACAGAATACTTGGCAAACTGTAAATATAAATTCGGAGGATTATAAGTATATACTTTTAACCAATTGTAACTAAATGAACCTACGTCCTTACATTATATATATAATGACAACCATAGCATCGGCGACAGCTACCGCACAAGTGGCTGCCGACATCATCGCATGCAAGGACGTGGCGACATTCAATCATACAAGCACACTTGCTACCACAGACACATTTGCCACTGTTAATAGTGCATTTGCCACTGTTGACAGTGCATTTACCTCAGCCGACAATACATTCACCTCAGATTCCACATGCACAGAACCTCCAATAAAGAATAAAAAATCTTTCTTCAAGCGTCTTGCCGCAGGCATGTATGAATTTGTGAAGGATTTCAGCCGCGTTGACAAGGACTATATCGAGCCACAAGCATTCAATTATACTGTTATGCTGCAAAACACCTACACCTACGAACTTTACCGCATAACATCATCAAAGGGCAACGACTTCACCTTTGCGCCACAGCCTTCAATAAAGCTCGGCCCTTACATTGGATGGAGATGGGTGTTCTTCGGCTACACGTTCGACCTCAAGCACATCAGCAACGGCGACAAGAAGAAGGAGTTTGACCTCTCGCTATACAGTTCGCAGATAGGTGTCGACCTCTTCTATCGCAAGACAGGCACCGACTATAAAATATCGCGTATGCGCCTCGACCCTAATGCAAATATCGACACCCGCCCCATGCGAGGCGTGAGCTACGATGGCATAGATGTGAGCATCAAAGGATTCAATCTCTACTACATCTTCAACCATAAGCGGTTCTCCTACCCTGCCGCCTTCAGCCAGTCTACTATCCAGCGACGCTCATGCGGCTCGGCACTATGCGGCATCGGCTACACACAACACTCGCTCAACATTGATTGGGAAAAGCTTAACTCGCTCGTCAGCGACCGTCTGGGCAAGGATGTTGCCGACAAATATATGGACACCGACCTGAAGATGAAGAAAGTGAAGTACACCGACATTGCTTTCTCCGGAGGATATGCCTACAACTGGGTGTTCTCTCACAACTGGCTTGCAGCCGCTTCCTTGTCGCTTGCATTAGGCTACAAGCGGGCATGGGACGACTCCGAGCATGAGAGATTCACATTAAAGGATTTCTCTTTCCACAACTTTAACATCGATGGCGTGGGCCGCTTTGGCGTTGTATGGAACAATATGAGGTGGTATTATGGCGCCAACTGCATTGTACATACCTACAACTATCGCAAGTCGAAATTCTCTACCAACAATTTGTTCGGAAGCCTTAATATATATATAGGTGTAAACTTCGGACGACAGAAATAACAACTCATTAGATTATCTTTGAATATGAAAACCCTACTCATAGCCTTAGCATTGCTTGCCCAATGCTCTACCGCAAAAAACTCTCCTGAAAGCAACACCACAAATCAGGAGACCAACAAGACTTATGGCCCCACAAGACCAGTGGAAAAAACAAACACACAGAAAGCAACCCCACAGAATGAGGATTATGTTGTTGTGTCGAACAGCGAGGACCAGAAACGAATAGAAACCATCCTGACAAAACACGCCAAGCACGACACATCGCCCTCAAGTCTCATCATTGCATTGGCACGCGAGTTTAAGGGAGTGCCATATGTGGCAAAGACTCTTGAGAACGACTCTATCGAAAACCTCGTTATCAACACACACCAGCTCGACTGCACCACTTACGTTGAGAATGTGCTTGCAATATATCTGTGCATAAAAAACCATAAGCTTACATTCAATGACTATTGCTCGTATATTAGAAACATACGATATGTTGACGGCAAAGTGAGCTACCCCACCCGACAGCATTATTTCACAGAATGGATTGACGAGAACACCAAGGATGGTTATGTAGAGGAGATACAATCGCCCAACCCTCCATTCACAGCCAAGCAGCTCTTGAATATAAACTTCATGAGCACACACACACAGTTCTACCCCATGCTTAAAAACAACCCTGAATTGGTGAAGCCTATCGCAGAGATGGAGTCGCGCCTATCGGGCAACACTTACCGGTTTATCCCCAAAACGTCAATAGCCAACACACAGCTGTTCCGCTCCACTATCCATGATGGCGACATCATTGCCATAGTCACATCCAAAGGAGGCTTGGACACTTCGCACATCGGCATAGCAGTATGGCACAAGGATGGCCTGCACATGCTCAACGCCTCGCAGATACACAAGAAAGTGGTTGAGGAACCTATGACGCTCCATCAGTATATGCAGAAGCATCCGTCGCAGACGGGAATAAGAATTGTGAGAGTGAAATAAACAAGCAAATAGAATTAGATTCTAAGCCACACCTTATTATATACGAAAATGACAGAAAAAGAATTTGAAGAATATTGGAAGGCAAACCGTGAATCCATCCTTTCAAAAGACGAGGAATATCGACGCGCCAAGGAGAACTTCAAGATGAGCAACGGTTCCGACATGCTGCTTTTCGGCATACCTATCGTCGCCGGCATAGTATTTATGAACAATGTGCATTTGGGCAACGAGCTGCTCAATTGGGTAGCAAGCGCAGCAATAACTATTGTATGCTTTGCCATCTGCGTGTGGATAAAGAGTCTTATGACGGGCAGCGGGTCGCCAGATGAAGTGGAGGAACAGATTAAGGAAAGAGAAAGAAAAAGAACATCAAATGAGCACTAAGCCCTGGGCTTAGTGCTTATACCATTCATGGCGTGTTGTTCAGGGTGGTTGCCACCTATTCCTTATCAAGCGCCTCATGAATATTCCTCATCAGTCCCGAATACTTTGCCCTTTTCACCGCACTTCCCTTAAACAATCGTCTATAATCCTCTTCCGTAAGCGCGAGCCAATCCTCACGCTTCATATTCAGAAGTTCGCCAGAAGGTTGCAGTTCGGGAGTCGTATTGGGTTGAGAGAAACGGTTCCATGGACATGCTATTTGGCATCGGTCGCAACCGTATATAGTGTCTCCCATTTTCTCTGACAGCTCAGACGGAATGTCTCCACGGTTCTCTATCGTCTGATAGCTTAGGCAAAGCCGGGCATCGAAACAGGTTTTGCCTTTTTCTTCATTATCCTCACTACCCTCCTCCATACTCAACGCATGAGTGGGACAAGCGTCGACACACGCATGACATTTGCCACAACGCGATGTCATAGGCTCATCATATTCAAGCTCCACGGGCAGAAACAGTTCGCCAAGAAAGAACATACTTCCCGCACGAGGAATGATAAGCTGATGATTGCGTCCTGTCCATCCCAGTCCAGCCTTCACAGCCCAATAACGCTCAAGCACAGGAGCAGAGTCGCAAAAGGCGCGATAGTTGTCAAAGCCTAAAAGTTCAGCCAATTGACGCAGCTTATTCTTCACCACATCGTGATAGTCCTTGCCCAATGCATAGGCGGCAAATTGCGGCTCGCCATCGGGTAGATGACTTGCTGGAGCATAGTTTAGAGCCACCGACACTATGCTTTTCAGTCCATCCATCAACAACCTTGGGTCGAAACGCTTGTCGGGATAATTCTCAAGATAAGCCATAGTGGCATGGTCGCCCCCATCAATCCATTTTCTATACGACACTACGACCTCAGGGTCTACGGCATCTGCCTTTGCAATGCCACAAGCAAAAAAGCCGAGGTTCTTAGCCTCGGCTTTTATGCGTAGAGATAATTCTTTCTTATCCATATAGATAAACACAATATCTTTCTTATCCATCATAAGTACTGATGGCATTAACAATCATTATTCCACACACTCTACTCAAAAGTCTTAAACTCGTAGCCTTGCTCCTTAAGCCACTTGAGTGAGCGTGGAAGTGCTGTGCGGAGTTTGCCGATGCTCCTCAGAGAATCGTGGAAAGTAATTATTGAACCGTTGCGCGCGTAATTGCACACATTATTATATACATCATCTGCCGTGAGCCATTTTGAGTAGTCGCGAGTCACAAGGTCCCACATCACAATACGGTATTTTCGTTTAAGCCACAGATACTCGCTATGGCTCATGCACCCGTGAGGCGGACGGAACAGATGCGATCCAATAAGATCGTTGGCACGCTCTGTATCTTCGATATACGTCTTTGCCAAATGCTTGAATCCTCCGAGATGATGGTAGGTATGGTTGCCCACCTGATGTCCCTCAGCCACTATCAGACGGTAGAGGTCGGGATATTTGCGCACGTTGTCGCCCACCATAAAGAATGTAGCCTTGGCATCAAACTCAGCCAGCGTCTGGAGAATGAACGGTGTAGACTCCGGTATAGGTCCGTCGTCGAACGTGAGATATACCGAATGGTCATTACGGTCCATTCTCCAGGCTGCGTGTGGATAAAGCCACCGCAACCATATTGCCGGTTGTTCAATTATCATTGCATCTCATAAGGCTGACCGCCCTTCATTTGATACATTTTATAAATGTTGTTGGCAACAGTCATCCACTTGTCGGCCTGCTTGGCATCAATAAGCTTCATAACGTCAGATAGACTCTGCATAACGTAGAGCTGACGCATGAGGCTGTCCGAGCACATGTCGAAGCGGTAGCCGTCGAGCTGCACATAGTAGTCGGCATAACTCTTGGTGTTGTCCCAAACCTCATTGAGCAGACGCTTAGCATCATTCTTCTGTCCAAGCAGAGCGTAAGCGCGGGCCAAGTCGGCAGAACCAGACACGAATGTGTTAGGCACATTATAGTTGGGCAGCACCTTCTCTGCCTTGCGCAGCACCTTAAGCGCCTTGTCGTTCTTACCCTCCTTGATGAGTTCAAGGGCGAGCTGAGCAAAGAGGTGACGATGAGTGTAGCACATGCGCATCACAGTCTCGTCGAGATAGAGTCCTGGTTTGTCAAGTCCGCCAAACTTATAGCGGTTCATCACATTGTTATATGTCTTCTCGGTGTCGAAGTTCTTCGCACCATTGGCATTTGTGGTGAACGGTGAGATGCGATAAGCAAGACCTTCAGTTATGAAGTTTTCACCAAGATTCATATAGTTGTCCTCACCTACAGTGGTTGCTACATACAATGGACGTGTCCAGTTGCACTGTGACAGCATCTCAAGCATCATGAGGTCGTTCTTGTAAAGAGCGCGCTTGCCACTAAGCGAGATCACCATACGGTCGGGGATAGAGTCGCTTGCCATCATCATTCCACTCTTCCTAACAGCCTCCTTGTCGATAGTGATGAACAGGGTGTCAGTAGGAATCACGTGCATGTCGCTGTTCTTAGAACGCACCCAATTCTTCATGATGTTCTTCACCTCAAACGGATTGTCGCCAAACTGCTGCTTCGCATCATCAGGATGTTCCTTGTAGAAGTCCAATATCTGCTGTTTGAGCGACGCATCCACCTGCACATAGTCGTTAGTGCCAGAGCAGAAGTCAATGCGTGGCCATGATATTGGCACCGACGGAGAGTCGTAAGCCGGACGCTTCATTTGGTCGATATACCAGTCGGTCTGCAAGTATGACAAGTTGCATACGCGGGCATCTGTGCGCACACCTTCAGTCTCCTGGTTATACCAAAGTGGGAATGTGTCGTTGTCGCCATTGGTGAAGATAATCGGATTACCCTTGTCCGGAAGAGTCATCAGATAGTTCTGTCCGAAGTCGCGGCAGGTATAACGTCCGCTGCGGTCGTGGTCGTCCCAAGTCTGCGAAGCCATCTGAATAGGCACAAGCAGACACGCTACACCGAGCACGCTGGCAAGAGCCACATCATTGCCATGAATCCACGGATGTGGCTAACACGGAATACAAGTCGTATGTGCAGAAGATACAGC
>DAVZIG010000040.1:0-15528 GCA_052273435.1 Prevotella sp. | reverse complement strand
AAAATAATTCCAGATAACAGCATTAACCAGAGATTATTTTAGTGATAAATAAACATCTAAAACAAGCCTTACTTTTTAAAGTGGACTCAAATATGTACTAACGCATTTTGTCATGCATTTGATTTTTATTCGGTGACAGCGAATAAAAAAAGCCATTTTTATTCTGTGGCAGCGAATAAAAACATGAATAATTGTAGTATTATCGAGTACCTAACGAGAAGGTATCGAAGAGACATATTATTTTTCGATATTTGAGACATTCTGCGACAATAACGGACAATAAGATTTTGCATTGATGTAACGGTTTGCAACCGTCAAAAGAACCCGAATGCTGCATGAAATATTCTCTACATAAGTTCAACGTCTTCAAATCATATTGTCCTTTGTAGAAACGATCAAGGACTTTCTGAAATACATTATCCAGTGACAATATTCGTGTCGTGCGCAACTTCAATTATATGTCCCTATATTTTCTCTATAAACCCACTCGGTATATACGCCGTCGTCACCAAACACACTCCTTCGAGAGCCACAACAACTCGTTGTTGTCCTGCCACTCGCGCCACACGCCCAGTGATGCCACAGAACTCACCATCTATTATTCGCACGATGTCACCGCTGCGATAATGGCATTGGTCGGGATGCACAAGGCGGATATGCTCGTTGTTGATGGAGGTAAGGCGGATGAAGTTCATCATCGCGTTGTAAGGAACTGTGAGAGGAGGGTTCTTGCCGTTATTTCCAATGTGGAAATGATCGAAGTAATATGTTATGTAGTTTTTTGTGTAGGGGTTGATGTTTACAAGCTTTATTATACCGTCTATCGTCAATGCATCGGTATAGACGAAAAGCAGATTGGGCAGTAAGGGGACGGTAATACGGCGGTTACGCCCTCGGACATTGCGTATGCTGTACCTTAGAGGCATGTATACATCAACATTCTCTTGGGCGGCAAGGAAGTCGTAGGCCTTCTGTGCCCGATGATATGTAATGCGCAATACGAACCATTGTTTGCCTGGAGTTTCACAAAAAGTTTCCTGAGTCTGTTGTATACAGTAGGTCATAAAGAGTTGGTTTTTAATGTTTGTGCTGATAAAAGGACATACCTTACCGACACCCCTGTATATGAGCCATAGGCTTCGGGGAGGGCATTGGAGGTAAGTCCAATGACAGGAGGAATTGACCGCCTCGTCGGTTTTTTGCATTAGACAATGCACTCATGAATAGACAGTTTTTTGATTGTCTATTTAGTTAGTAAGTAAGGACATCATATTGTACAAAAAGTACAATATGTGTTAATCTGCAACACAAAAATAAAACTTTTTTAAAACTTAACCAAGATAACAGGTATTAAAATACGATTATAATACAATATTTAACAAACATCATATTTATGAAAATATCTCTTTTAGAACAGTACTTCATGGATTAAATGTGTGTCTTTCATGCTTAAAAATACGCATACTGTGCTTAATCTGCATTTCACGGATTATGATAATACTAAATTCGCAAGCTGAAAAGTTAACAAATGCTAACTAAAAAAGGATGAAAAAACAATGTAATGATATACAAGCGCATGTTGTCATGCGCTTGTCGCTTTATTTGCCGAAAAGACATCAGACATGCTCACTTGATGTCATGCCCTCTATCAGATTGACAAAACGAATGATTGGTATTTTTCACATACTTTGTATCCCTTCCACTCCCCTCTTTTCTTATCACCTGCATACCTATCAGCTCATTGAGTCGCGCAATGGCAGTAGTGCGCTTTAGGTTGAAGTGGCTGGCAAACTCGGTGCTACTGAAGGTGGGATGCGATTGCAGGAAGGCGTCAAGCAACGGAAGCAACTGCTCTGTAGAGGGGGCAACAACAGAGGCATTGCGTGCCACTTGGCGAAATGACGGGTTGGCTATGGCATTGAGCAGGGTGTCGCTGGGCTGGAAATTGATGCCGCGCACACGGATTTTGTGTGTGCCGTTGGCGGTATCGGGGGAGATGCCGGCATCGGTGCCTATCGACAGACGAAAGCGTCCTAAGGATGAGAGGTTCACTTCCTTGCCTTTGTGCATCATGGTGGCCAATACATCGGCAAGGTCTTCGAGAACGTTTGTCACGATGCCTCTTGACAGTCCGCTATGGGCAGCTATCTTAGCCGCCAACTCTGCATCGCCTACAACATCAGCGTTGACAATGCGTGGAAACAACTGAGGCTGACTTGTTTCGCCTTTCTTAGTTGGAGGCTTCACCTGCCATTCAATGTCTATTGCCATAAGAAAATGATTTGAAAATGAATGTTTATTGATTGCAATGGGGAGGCATAGCATGCTGGCTATGCGTTCAGCCAAGGCTGAACGGTGGGAGAAAACAATACACCTTGTGAGGCAATACGTTTTACTCAACCGTTCAGCCAAGGCTGGTGGAAGATGGGAATAATATTAATACATCAATGTGCCTGATATGCACCAGTAGCTATTGCTGCCTCCTTCGGGTGCTCCCTGCGGTATCTTCACGCTAAGAGTGTGCTTGCCTGCCTTAAGCGAGCCGATGTAGATGTATTCAGGATTGGTCATAGTGCCTGGACACCAGTTGGAACGGCTAAGATCAGAAGAGCTGAGACCGTTGGAGAAGTTGCCTGAGCAGGGGTTCCAGTTGCGGTAGGTGCCGCAATCATCGCGCCATGGGATGAATGTGATGACCTTCTGACCGTCGACATAAATGGTGTTGGGCTTCTGGTTGAACTCGTCGCCACCACCCCATCCGCCGTGTCCGGTGGTGAGATAGAATAGGCGCGCGTCGTTGACATCCTCCTTAAGCTCGAAGCTCACGTTGAGAGAGTCGTTGAGCATGAAGATAGGATAAGGCTGACCAGCCTGCTCCATATAGTTGACGGTGTTGAAGAGAGGAAGGGTCTTAGGCATCTTGCGCTCAGCGTCGGGATAATACTTGATCTTGAGACTAAGGCGATGGCCCTTGGCATCCCAGTTGCCTATGTAGGCACCTATCCACACCTCGCCCTTAAGCTGCTCTGCAACGGAGGTAACCTCAGCCTTGTAGAGCACAGAGTCGGTCCATGTCTGTCCGGGCACCTTGTTGTAGTTGAACTTACGCACACCGAAGCCTGTGAAGAATCGCATAAGCTCCAAAGGCACGTCATACTTGTCGGTAGAGATGAGAGCATGGTAGTCGGTGTCGCCACTATGGAATGAGGGCACTGACTTAAGGTCGCGCAAGGCATCGATGAACGATTGTGCCTTGTCGGTAGGTATCATGAAGATGGAGCCAGTGCGGTCGTAGGCATCACCGTCGGAATACTGCACAGCCTCTAAGAACACTTGGCGGTCGCTGATATTGTCGGGAAGTTTCACCTTCTTGAGCACTACTGTTCCGCCAGCACCTACGTAAACCTTGCCTGACTCAAGAGTCTCAGGAAGCTTGGCTCCATTGAAACAGATGGTCTGCTGGTCGAACACAGGCACGCTTATCACGCCACTCTGGTTGATGGCATAAGTATAGTTGCTGCCATCGAGATAATGTCCCCAATCGGAGGGGAGCAACTGCGATGGCTTCTTGACAGCCTGTATGTCGGTGGCCTCCTGCACAGAGTCGCCATTGCGCACAACACGAAGGACAAGACCATCGGGCACACCTACCGCTGCCTGGGGAGTGCCACGGAAAGAGAGGTCGTTGGTATACCACACGTCAATGGTGTTGGAATTGATGCTTGTGCGCACCACCTTGCAGTTGAGTCCAAGATACTTCTCCTCCTTAACTTCGGTGAATCCCTCGCCATACTCAAATGGTGAATTGGTGTAGACCACCTCATCGTTGGGCATTATGGCGCGACGGAAGCTGAGTCGGCGGCTATAGTCGATGAAGCTTTCCTGGCGCAGCGACTTCGCTTTAGGCTGCACCACCTTGCCGTCGGAAGCAAGACTCTCAAGTTTCACCTCATCACCGTTCACGGTCATTAGCATACCTCCGGGATAGGTCTTGCCCTTGTATACGGAACGGTAGGTTACTGTTATGCCATTGGCCTTCTTAAGCTTCTTGGCATAGTTTTGCGCTTCGGCTGTGGTTATGACGCACAGTCCGATAAGTAGAGTAAAGATAATTCTTCTCATTGTTTTTGTTGATTGGTATACTTTTTTTTTTTAGTTAGTTGGTGTTAATTTGGGTTATACATTTAGAAGTATGAGTGTTTTTTCTACTCAATCATGGAAACAACAGTTTGCGGTCGCGGTCGGCTGCCGGTACTGTCCACTCTTTAGGCGTGAAGCACCAATTGTTGTGAGGCTTAGGAGTTATGGGCGAATGCTTGCGCACATATTGGATGATGTAATCGCGCAAGGTGTAATCGCCACGCCACAAGATACGCTTTTCGAGGTCAGCCTTGTTGATGCCTGCACCATCGGTAAGCATACCACCACCTCCTGCTGCACGATAGCTGTTGACAGCCACCTTATATGTGCGGTTCTCGTCAAAGGGAGTGCCATCAGCCATGCTCTTGATAATGATGCGACTGCCGAAAGGCTTGGTTACATCAACCTCATAGATGATGCCAGCAGCACTGTCGAGATTATAGAACGGAGTGGCAAGACCAAAGAACTTGTCGCGCTTGGCGTCGCCACTGTTAATCTTAAGCAGATGGTCGGTGGAAGCGGTCATCGTTGTCACCCATCCATTATAGCTCTTCTCAAGATAGCTGCGTATCTCGCTGCCCGACAACGACATCATGCAGAGGTCGTTCTCATAGCTGTAGAGCTTATACATATCGCTAAGCGAGGCAGCACCCTCCTTTACGGTAACGTCGAAGGACAGCGGACTGGCAAAGGAAATATCGGCACCACTCGTGGTGAGCATAACATCGTGGATGAAGTCGACGAGAGAGCTTGGACCGAAATAGCAGTCGCGAGAGGTCATTGATGTGGTGAAACTGCCTATCTCGGTAGTGACATACTTCTTCACCTCATTTATCTGGCTGTCGAAAGCAGCCATATACTTAGGGTCGATGCTGCGGTTGGCAACGTCAACAATACTTACGTTAATCTTTTTGTCACCCTTCCTGCTCACCTCAATCTCCGCGTCAGCCACACGCATGGCATTGTTGGCAGGGTTGACGATGATGGTCTTAGAACCGTCGCTGCTTGTTATCTCCTCGTAGTGGGTAGAATGGTCGTGACCGTAGAAGATGATGTCGAAACCAGGCACCTTGCGGGCAATGTCGGCAGTGGCATCGTTAAGACAGCCATTAGTAAGGCTACGGTCGTTGACTCCAGTATGGAAGAGACCAACGATAAGGTCGGGACGCTCCTGCTTGCGAACAATGTCTATCCACTTGCTGGCAGAAGCGACAGCATCCTCAAAACGCAATCCGCTCCACAGTTGCTCAGAGAGCCATGAGGGCACACCAGGAGTGATGAGTCCGATGACGGCAATCTTTATGCCGTCGCGATTGAACATGACGTATGGCTTAAGATAAGGCTCACCCGTGGCAGCGCTCACCATGTTGGCAGCAAGCATAGGACACTTCAGCTCACCAATCCACTTGTCGTAGACGGCATGTCCCGTCTCCACATCATGATTGCCCATGGTTTGAACGTCGTAGCGAAGATAGTTGCTCACACCAGAGGCAACATTCTGCACATCAGTCTTCTCATAATTGTAATAGGTGACAACAGGTTGTCCTTGCAGCACATCACCAGCATCCATAAGCAATAGGCGGTCGCCATAGATATTGCGCAAGGAGTCTACATACGACGACACACGCGCAAGCGAACCGCCCGTGGGCTGCTGGCGCACGAAGTCGTAGGGGAAGAAACGACCGTGAACGTCGGTAGTCTCAATCATTCTTAGTTTCACTGTCTTGCCTTTTCGGGGTGCGGCAAGCGTGTTTGTAGAGAAAGCCAATGCCAAGAGCATGGCAACAGAAGTCTTAGTGAGATTCATTTTCATCTGAGAGTTTGTGGAGTAAGCTATATGAAAAAACCTATTTTGTTTATTCAATATTGAGTTCTACGGGGCAATGGTCACTGCCATAGATTTCGGTATGTATGGATGCTGATGTCAAGCTGTCGCGCAGACGTTCAGACACAATGAAATAGTCAATGCGCCATCCTGCATTCTTCTCGCGGGCACGGAACCGATAAGACCACCAAGAATAAGTAGGGTCGTCGGGATGAAGCGTGCGGAAGGTATCGACAAAGCCGTTGGCAAGAAGTATTGTCATCTTCTGACGTTCCTCATCGGTGAATCCGGCATTCTTGCGGTTGGTCTTGGGATTCTTGAGGTCGATCTCCTGGTGCGCCACATTAAGGTCGCCACAGAGTATAACGGGTTTCTTGCTGTCCAAATCCTTGAGATAGGCAAGGAAAGCCTCCTCCCATGTCATACGATAATCAAGGCGGCGAAGTCCGTCCTGCGAGTTGGGAGTGTAGCAAGTGACAAGATAGAACGAAGGCATCTCGAGAGTGATGACACGTCCCTCATGGTCGTGCTCATCAATGCCTATGCCATAGGTAACGGAGAGAGGAGTGTGGCGGGTATATATGGCGGTGCCCGAATAACCCTTCTTGTCGGCATAGTTCCAAAACGATTCGTAACCTGGGAATTGCAGGTCGAGTTGTCCCGCCTGCATCTTTGTCTCCTGGAGACAAAAAAAGTCTGCGTCGAGCGCACGGAAAGAGTCTTCAAACCCTTTCTGTACGCACGCACGCAGACCGTTAACGTTCCATGAAATAAATTTCATTATAGTGTATTTTATGTCTTAGTTAGACTTTTCGCATGTGAAGACAAGCGGACGGAAGTAGGTAGACGCAAACGAGTTGCTGTAGTAGTCAACTGGCTTCTTGTCGATAGAAATTGCTGCGAGAGCCATATTGAACTGGAAGGTATGATTGCTTGCGCTGAACACACCTCCGTAGTAGTTGAGGTAGAACACGAAATAAACATCGTGGGTTGTACCGCCATAGCTCAGGGTCTTCTTGATGAACATCGACTGTCCTGTGGACTTGAGTGTATAGAAATCGCTATTCACACACAACGGGTTAACAATAAACTGATAGCCTACGCTTGATACAAACTGTGAGCTTGGTATGTAGTAAGCGCAACGGATATCCTCAGGAGACAACTGGCTGATAGCTGTGCGAAGCTCGCGCAACTGTGTAGCCTCGGTTGTGATCTCACCCCTTGACACATTGATTGCAGAGTCGAGCATGTTGATAGGGAAGTTGTGGATAACGAGAGTAGAGTCGGTATTCACTGTCCATGATGTAAACACAGAGTCTACAGCAACATATTTATTGCCACTTGCATTTGGTTGGTTCACCACAACCTTACCAGGATACATGCCTGCCATCTGCTGCATGTACTGACGCTGAATATCCAGAGTAATAGAATAATCCTCACCATCAGTGTTGCATGATGTAAAGGCGAACGAAACTGTAATGATGCTCACGAAGAGCACGAAGAGAGTTTTAAGATTTTTCATTGTTTTTTGATTGTTATTTTTTATATGAAATTAAAAAGTTGCACTGCATGAAGAAGGGGCTTTCCGCCCCACTCCACATACTTATAATGCAAGCTTAGGAAAAGCATTGCATGAGGAAAGCAACTTTTTTTCTTGTTTTCTTAAAACTTGTGAGAGTCGGAGTTGATGAGGTTCATAAATTCCTGACGAGTCTTGGCCTGCTCGAAAGCTCCAGAGAAATCGCTTGTCATGGTTATCGAACCCATTTTCTCCACGCCGCGCATCTGCATACACATGTGCTTAGCCTCTATCACTACCATCACGCCAAGCGGATGAAGTGTCTGCTCGATGCACTCGCGTATCTGCTGGGTGAGACGCTCCTGCACCTGAAGACGATGGGAGAAGATGTCGACAACACGCGCTATCTTGCTAAGACCAGTGATATAACCATTGGGGATATAAGCCACATGTGCCTTGCCATAGAACGGGAGCATGTGGTGCTCGCAAAGCGAGAACACATCAATGTCCTTAACTATAACCATTTGGTTGTAGTCTTCTTTGAAAAGTGCATCGGTGAGCACCTTGTGAGGATCTTGCTCATAACCACGTGTGAGCACCTGCATTGCCTTTGCCACACGCATAGGTGTCTTCTGCAATCCTTCGCGCTCAGGATCTTCACCAAGAAGCGAGAGCACAGACTTGTAGTGGGATGCGAGGTCGTCGAGACCTTCGCGGTATTCGGGAGTATTCATATTTGAATGTTGAGTGTTGAATGTTGAGTGTTGAATTGATTGCGGCAGAGCCGCTATTGTGAATGGTGAGTGGTGAATGGTGAGTGGTGAATGGTGAGTGGTGAATGGTGAACTGATTGCGGCAGGGCCGACAATTCAACATTCAACACTCCTAATACGCTACCGTAATCTTACCGCTCACGATGCACGCCTGCTTGTAGCCCATCTTCTTAACTTGATAGAGCACAGCATTGGCTTCCTCGTAGGTGCGGAAATTACCTACACGGCATATCCATCGCGGAGAATAGAAATGCACATATACCGGCTGGCTCGGAAAAGCCTGCTTCACTGCATTGCCAGCATTCTGAGCCTTAATCTTGTCGTTGCGCGAGTTGCCTCCGGCAAACACCTGCACACGATAGCCATTCACCTTGTAAGAGCGACGCATCACTTTCTTGCGCATGTCAACAGCAGTAGACTCAGCGTCGGTATCTGAGGATTCCGCCTTGTGCGAGTTGGCATGTTCGTGTTTGTCTGCATCGGCATGTTCAGGCTTTTTGGCTTCAACATGTGTCGAGTCACCGTTATGTTGTGTGGCGGTATGCTTTGTTGGCACCGCCTCGTGATTATTCTGCTTTTTGGTTGGAGTGTTGTTGTTCTTGTCAACCGTTGTGTTTGACGGTTTGCTGACAGGTTCTTGAGTTCTTGCGCTTACATTAGCGCTATTCACCAGTTCTTCTATTTCGCGACTTTGTGTCACAGTGACATTCGCCTTGCCATCACGCTTCTCCTGCAAGTGCTTTGTATATGTCTGGGCTTGTGCAGATGCCATTATGCAGAGCAGCAAACTGAAAAGAAATGAAAAACGTTTCATCTATATTATATAATAATGTGTAAAATCGAAAATCAGTGAGACCGCGATGCCCTGTGCAGGTTCGCAGTCCCACTGTTTCTTTTTAATGGTTGCAATCCCTATGGATTACTTCTTCCAAGCGTCGATGATACCCTTGAAATCAGCACACTTCAAAGAAGCGCCACCGATCAAGCCACCGTCGATGTTAGGCTTAGAGAAGAGCTCAGGAGCGTTGCTTGCCTTGCAGCTACCACCATAAAGGATAGAAGTCTCCTCAGCAGCCTCCTGGCCATACTTCTCAGCTACGATAGAACGGATGTAAGCAAGCATCTCCTCAGCCTGGTCAGAGGTAGCAGTCTTGCCTGTACCGATAGCCCAGATTGGCTCGTAAGCGATGATGATGTTCTTCCAAGCCTCAGCGTCGAGGTGGAATACAGAGCCTGCAAGCTCAGCCTTAACAACCTCGTTCTGCTTCTCAGCCTCGCGCTCCTCAAGAGTCTCACCGCAGCAGAAGAGAATCTTCAAGCCATTAGCAAGAGCAAGGTCTACCTTCTCCTTCAAGATTTCTGCTGTCTCGCCATAGTACTGACGACGCTCTGAGTGGCCGAGGATTACATACTGTGCACCAGTGCTCTTAACCATTTCGGCAGAAACCTCACCAGTGTAAGCACCACTTGCCTTGTCGGCGCAGTTCTCAGCACCAAGACCTACTACTGAAGAATCCAATACGTTGGCAACAGAAGCCAAGTGGATGAACGGAGTGCAAATCACTACGTCGCAGTTAGGCTTTTCAGCTACAAGTGCCTCGTTGATTTCCTTAGCGAGAGCAACACCATCCTGCAGGTTCATGTTCATTTTCCAGTTACCTGCTACAATTTTCTTTCTCATTTTCTTTTTTGATTTAAAGATTTGAAATATTCTGTTCTCTTTACGTTTACGTCTTACCCATTTCGACCATGCCCACAAGCGGTCGGCGATAGTGAGCAGGAGCAACGGCAGGATGAATGTGAGCGCCACTTTGAGTATGCGCGATGCCATGCTGCCATTGTCGGGCATGCTGCCTATGGTGAGTTGGCTTAGTGGAGCCGTAAGCTCATCATTCTGCGGCAGAAGGTTATGACTCCATTTGCCTATTATAGTGCCATCCTTCAGAAGAAGAAGTCCGGGATTGGAGCGGATGACAGTCTTTAGCGTTGTCTCGTCGGTAGTGCAGAACGGGTATTCAGCACCTGTTATGTCGCGCCAGCGGTTGATATCGCTTGCCGACGATGCCGTGAGACAGTAGAATGGCACATTCTGCTCCCGAGCATACTCATACACTTGGTCGATATCCCCAAAGTTGCCATCATCGGCATTTGCGAGCGATGGCGACACAAGCAAGAATGTGTAGCCACGTTGTGTGAGCACCGAATCGGTGATGTCCTCGCCCGTATCACATGATGTCATGGAGAAGTCATGGATGGGCGGTTCATATCCTTGCTTGGTGACCACAGTCAGGGCATCGACAAACTCCCATGTGGAATCGGGATAGTTGTCAAGCGTGAACTCCTTGGTAGAACCATCCTTGCGCATAAGGAAGGTGGTGGAATACTCGGTCTTGGGTGCTCCATCCGGTATGACCATTGCTTGCTTAATGTTCACCCCTATATGATAAGGGCGGAAGTCGAATGTGGGCAATGCATACAGACACCACAGACTTGTGGCGAGCGTGTAGACCACAGCATAGTTCATCACTATCCACTGGTTCGACGCGGATATAAGCCTCCACATTTTGTCGGGTCGCCATGCCACGATGGCGGCACATACTATAAGAACTATGTTCTTGAGCAGAGTCTCACCGTTGGTAAGCACAAAGGCATCGCCAAAACATCCACAGTCCTTCACCGGGTCGGCAAAGTATATCCACACTGTGAGCAGAGTCATCACCGTCATCATAAGCATCACAAGACGTGACACAATCTGCCGACGTATGGCAAACAACATGAAGATGCCGAGCGAGAATTCCACTGCAGAGAGCAAGACAGATGCCACAAGCGTAGTCCATGGCGGCACCGCCACTGCCATGTCAACAGCTGCAAGATAGTCTTGAAGCTTGTATTGGGTGCCAAGCGGGTCGATAGACTTCACGTAGCCAGAGACTATGAACGTGAGAGCGAGCACCAAGCGGCATAAGTTGACGATTATTGTCATTTAAAGCTTATCAAAACCTAAGATTCTCTATTTTTATTATTCAATAGTCTTTATAGCTCCGAAACAGGCATAATTGATGATGTCCATATAGTTGGAGTCGATGCCTTCGGACACGAGTGTGCCGCCCTGAAGGTATTCCATCTCCTTTACGCGCTGTATCTTGGTGAGTATAAAGTCGGTATAGCTGCTCACACGCATGTCGCGCCACGCCTCGTTGTAGTCGTGGTTCTTGCGCAACATAAGCTCAAGACATTCCTTAGCATGGCGGTTGTACATCTGCATAGCCTCCTCTGGAGTAATGTCGACAGTGTCTACAAAGCCATGCTCAAGCTGTATGAGTCCGATAATGCCATAGTTGATGAGTGCTATAAATTCGGGACGTATGCCCTCGCCCACAAGCGATGTGCCTGTGGTTTCAAGCGAGCGAATGCGCTTTGCCTTTATGAAAAGCTGGTCGGTGAGCGACGAGGGACGCAATATGCGCCATGAAGCCCCATAATCATGGAGCTTCTTCTCGAAGAGCGCGCGACACTCCTGCATAACGCTCTTGAACTGTTCCTCCGTCTTGCGGAATTGTTCTTCTGTATTGGTCATATTTCTTTAAGTCGGCACAAAAATACAAATTTCCTGTGATATATACAAGAACAAGACCGAAATTAGTGCTCTTTCTGGCGCATACGTATCATCCTTACCACTCCGCACATGGCCTCATAGCGTGCCTGAAGTGAGTCACGCTTCACAAGAAGGAGGTTTCTACGATAACGGTCCTGCTCTTTTTCTATCTGCACACTCACCTCTTGCAGCTGCACATCTGTCTTAGCCACATCCTCTTGAGCCATCTTCAACGACGCCTCTTGCCATATCTCTAAAGCATGATGGCGTGCCTCGATAGCCTTGGGATAACGGTCGCGCAACAGCGTGATTGAATCGAGCGTTACTCGATAGTTGCCGCTCTTATAGAGCGAATCGATTTTGGCGAGCAAGGGCTTAGCACGGTCTTCGTCGGACTGTGAGCACGACGAGAGCAACAGGGTTGCTAACGTCAATAACAATAAAATATGTTTCATTATGCCGACAAAAGTACAACTTAATACTACGATGTGCAAATAAAACGCCCAACTATTAACACTCATTACCACAAAAGATATTATGAGCATAAAATAATGCAACACAAATACGTTTTTTCTTGCATAAAATACGTAACTTTGCCGAGCGTTTAAAAAGACACATACGACTAAACGGTTCAACTTATTTATAGTTTAAATATTACAAATGACATAATAATGACATACAGGATATCTCTTCTTACTATTTCAGCTTGTATACTGTTGCCCGTTCAGTCGCATGCACAACAGAATTGGCAGAATACTGAGCGAACAACGTCGCAGCCACAACTGGATGAAGGCATCGAATACAAAGTGGAGAGCCAGACATCGCTGAGCAAGGACAAAACACCATTATGGCTCAATGCCAACAAATATGGACTCTCATCACTCGACAAGACCAACGGATATATGCGCACCACAATAACACGACCTCTGCAAACTGACTCGGCCAGACGCTGGGCCATTGGCTATGGTGTTGACGTGGCGGTGCCAATAAACTATACCTCCAACTTTGTGGTGCAACAGGCTTATATAGAGACACGCTGGCTACACGGTGTGCTCACCGCTGGAGCAAAGGAATATCCTATGGAGCTTAAGAACCAGCAACTAAGCTCCGGATCACAAACATTAGGCATAAATGCAAGACCAGTGCCACAAATACGCATCGCACTGCCTGAATACTGGCAATTGCCTTTCGGAGGTGGGTGGATCCAACTTAAAGGCCACTTGGCATATGGCATGATGACCGACGACTCATGGCAACATGAGTTCACAAAGAAACAAAACAGATATGCCGACAATGTGCTGTATCATTCAAAAGCGGGGTATATTAAGGTAGGCAACGAGAAATCCGAGTGCCCACTATCGTTGGAACTTGGACTCGAGATGGCAGAATTGTTCGGCGGAAAAATCTATCGTCCCAACAAGGACGGGGTGATGGAACGCATTCCTACCAACACCGGACTTAAGGCTTTTTGGTATGCTTTCGTGCCAGGAGGCAAGGATGCCACTGATGGTATGTACTCCAACAACGAGGGTGACATAGTAGGCAGTTGGGTTATGCGCGTCAACTACAATAAGGAAACATGGAAACTGTCAGTGTATGCCGACCATTTCTTTGAGGACCATAGCCAGATGTTCTTTCTCGACTATAACGGCTACGGACAAGGTGAAAACTGGAACAAGTGGGTGAAGAACAAATACTTCATGTATGCTCTGCGCGACATTATGCTCGGAGGAGAGCTGAACTTGAAGAAGGGCTCATGGCTACGCTCTGTGGTATTGGAATATCTGTATACAAAATACCAAAGCGGACCATACAACCACGACCGAACACAGAACATAAGCGACCATGTGGCTGGTAAGGATGACTATTACAACCATAGTAATTACACCGGGTGGCAACACTGGGGACAGGTAATGGGCAACCCTCTATACCGCTCACCAATATACAACAACAATAACAATATACGTATATACAACAATCGTTTTTGGGCATTGCATCTAGGTATAAGTGGACAACCAACAAAGCATCTCGGCTATCGGGCACTTGCCACATATCAAGTGGGATGGGGCACATATATAGAGCCATTCACCCGCAAACACCATAACATCAGCTTTCTCACAGAGACCAACTACCAATTCAGACATGGATGGAAAGCGACACTTGGATATGCTATGGACTTTGGCAGCCAACAGATGTTGGGGCATAACGCTGGCTTGCAGATTACTGTGAGCAAGTCGGGAGTGTTTAAATGAATGACGTTTTGAGTATTTAGAGTTAAGAATTATGATTACGACTAATAAACATAAGGTCAAAAATGACAGACTTACAAATATATTCATAACAGCTATTATCGCCATGCTACTGATGTCGCTCACCTCTTGCGAGATAGAGACAAGCGATAATGGCAAGCTTGACGGCTTTTGGCACTTGGAGCGTGTTGATTCGCTCAATAATGGCAAAACAGCAGACTACTCCAATAAAAAAATATTTTGGGGCGTACAGCTAAGACTGATCGAAACAACAGACCATGACAATAATGCTGTCAACAGCTTGTATCTGCGATTCAAACAAACAGCCGATAGTATATATATAAATAATGTATATGAAAACCATTGGCATGAGGACAACAACTATAGCGACATTGGCGGCGACATACCAATAGTAGCTCCCAACAATGACACTCGCCATTACGGTATCAATGATATACCCGAGGGGTTTCTCAAGGAACAACTCGACGGAAGAAAAATGGTGTTAAAGTCAAATACTCTGCGTATGACATTCCGCAGATTCTGACTTTATTTTATACAACCATTATTAAAATAAAGCAGAGAATTGTGCGTTATATACAATAAAGTAGAACAACAATATCAGAAATAATGAAAATATTAGTTACTGGCGCTGCCGGATTCATCGGTTCGAAACTGATGTCGGAACTCGCAAAACGCGGCGATGAAATTATCGGCATTGACTGCATCAACAACTACTACGATGTACGACTGAAATACGGAAGACTTGCTAAATGTGGTTTCTCACGTAATGACGCTGAGCAAGAAGGCTGCCTGACAAAAAGCACATTATATAATAACTGCTGGTTCATGCGCCTAAACATCACAGACAAGGCAAACCTTGACAAACTATTCGAAAAGGAGAAATTTGACAAAGTGGTGAATCTTGCAGCCCAAGCAGGTGTGAGATACTCCATCACCAACCCATACGCATATCTTGAAAGCAATCTTGTGGGATTCCTCAATATTCTTGAGGCATGCCGCAACTATGGTGTGAAGCATCTTGTATTCGCATCATCAAGTTCGGTGTATGGCCTCAACGATGATGTGCCATATAAGGAGACTGCCAATGTCGACTCTCCCGTGAGCCTATATGCTGCCACAAAGAAGGGCAACGAGCTTATGGCACACGCCTACAGCAAACTCTATGGACTGGCTACAACAGGATTGCGCTTCTTCACCGTGTATGGCCCTTGGGGCAGACCCGACATGTCGCCTACACTATTCGCAAGTGCCATAGCCAACGACAAGCCTATAAATGTGTTCAACAACGGCGACATGATACGCGACTTCACCTTTATAGATGATATTGTTGAGGGTACAATACGCGTAATAAACAATACACCCGACGCTGCGAAATGCGACCACAATGTGCCTTACCGCATCTACAA
>DAVZIG010000039.1:0-16399 GCA_052273435.1 Prevotella sp. | reverse complement strand
TAGAGCGTCAGATTCCGGTTCTGAAGGTCTTGGGTTTGAATCCCAACGGGGTCACATTTTAAGTTATCATTTATAACTGAAGTTCCACAAATTTTCAACTTACTCGATAGTAGACAAGATATGAGCAAACTATCAGCACGTCGTATACATACGAAACTAAAACTTATTCTTGTTCTTTTATTTTTGTCAAACTGCGTTCCACATAACGTTGTAGCTGATAAATCTTTACGACATTTAGTATTTCAACAACTCCATACACCATCATTGTCCAACCAATAACAAACAATGGAGCTGTAGCTATTGAGCTTGGTGAGATAATGGCAACAAGTCCTATGAGCAGAGTAAGCGTGGGCATAATCCAGAAATAGAAGCCTATGCGGGCAATGCGCGAAACAGCGATAAGGTTGAAAAACTGGCTTACAGCACCAAGAATGAGTATGGCGGCAAGCACATACACAAGATAAGTGACAAATACTGCGGGCATTATGGCAAGAATAAGTCCAAGGATAAGGCTTCCCAGACCTACTATAGGAAATACGGGACGTGGAGATGTCAGACGCTTTCCGTCTGTATCATACACCTCAAGGTCGCTGCTCTTGCCACGTGCCACAAAATAAGTGACGCACGAGAATACGCCCGACACAAAGAACATCACGCCAATGGCTATGGTGATCCATTCTACCATTTGCTCGCGATATTTCACAAGCAATGCTCCTACGGCTATTGCGCTGGCAGCACGAAGAAGCGAACTGAGCAAAGTCTTCATACTTTTATGATTTTATATTTAGTATCTGATGTTTAGACGTTAGTTTATGCTTTAAAGCTTCAAAGGTAGATAAAATTTCCGAATTATAAGCCAATTGGGATAAAAAAAGAAATGAATATATCCAAGTCACAAAATTGGAGTTAACTTGTGGTTGACATACACCTTTCTGTTACCATTAAGCGTTATATGGATAAGTTTCATGACATGAAAATGATCAAACACATGTATGGCATCAGGAAAATTTTGGTTTAGGGATTTTCCCCAATGTGTTTAGGGAAAATCCTTTTGTCATGCTATATATTGTCGCTAACTTTGCAATCGTAAAAAAGAAACATTTTGTTGAACAAATAAAACCACGGCATTATGAAACGGTTTATATCAATAATGGCTTTGCTGTTCACGCTTACGTTCACGGCAAACGCAATGAGCTACGAGCAGGCTCGCGAGCAAGCTTTGTTCCTCACCGACAAGATGGCTTATGAGCTTAATCTCACCGACGACCAGTATGAGGCTGCTTATGAGATAAACCTCGACTATCTGATGAGTGTCAACACTGTGGACGACCTTTATGGCTCCTACTGGCGTTACCGCAACCTCGACATGAGCTACGTGCTGCTCGACTGGCAGTATCGCGCCTTCTGTGATGCAGCTTACTTCTATCGCCCGCTCTACTTCAGTGGTGGCTATTGGCGTTTTGGAGTCTACGCACGCTATCCTCATCGCGACTACTTCTACTTCAGTCATCCTCGCGTATATGTGAGCTATTGCGGCGGGCACTCTTGGCACAGAAACCACGGACGCTCATGGTATGACGGACGCCACTATGGTCCGCGTCCTGGCGACAGGCACTTTGGAATGCGTGATGGATTCGACCGTGGCGACTATGGCAAAGGCAATCGCCAGAGCTTCGGCAACCGTCTACCCGACCAGCAGCGTGGCACCACTTCGTTCGGAAGTCGTGTGAACACTCAGCAGAATAGACATGACTCCTCGTTTGGAAGTCGTAAGAACAACTCTCTGCACAACCGACAGAACAGCTCCTTCGGCAATCGTGAGAGTAGCACACGCACTACTGTTCGCCAACCAAACACTTATGAGCCTCAGCGCAACTCGTTTGGAACCAATCGTGGAGGCAACTCCTTTGGCAACAACAATGGAGGCAACAACAGTCCACGACCCACATTCAAACCTTCAACACAACGTCTGCAAACCACTTCGCCTTCTACTTCATTCGGAAGCAACAGAGGAAATAGTTCATTCGGAAGCAGCCGAGGAGGTGGTTCTAAGATAAGCTCTCCATCACGAGGAAATTCTAATGGTGGAGGTTCTTCAAAGAGTGGTTTTGGAAGCCGCAGATAACATAAGCAAGATTATGAAAATAGTTAGATAATAGAGAGTGTATAATTGCCATATACTAATATATATAAAAGGTTAAATATTTAAAAGTTAAACATCGCTTTTAATGAGAGAATTCAGAATCTGAAGACATAGGTAATAGGAACTTAAAAGATTGTTCAGGGAAACTAAAAGTATAACTATTCTTTTATGCGTAGAGTGCGGATTGCAGTCATAACCGACTACATCCGCACTCTTTCTTTATTGTATCATAAGAAGTACTTAGAGCATATAAATGTTCTTAGAGTACAAGCTCCCTCATTTCCGCATTCTCCATGCGCGGCACATCTTGCATGGGCTTGTTGAAGAACACCGACTGAATGACCTTGTTGATGATGCCATGCCCTACGGCAGCCACAGTCTTTCCCTCATAACGGCTGCGCATAAGGTCGATGAATGCCTGGGCACGCTTGCGCATCACATCTGTTGTCTCTATGTCGTCGGTCCATTTCACGTCTTTCAGGTCGGGGATGAAGCGTCCGGTGAAGCTGCCCCAATCGCGCTCCCTAAGCAATGGAGTCTGCATGATGGAGTCGATAGCCTTGGCGCGGTCGCCATCGAAATGTGGAGCTGCTATCTCCACACAAGTGTCTACAGCACGCTTCAGATCGCTCGACACAAAAGCGTCAATATGTTCCTGCTTCAGTCGCATTGCGAGCTCTCGGGCCTGTTCCACACCATTAGGAGTGAGCTTTCCCGGTGTCTGTCCTTGCATAATCTTGTTCACATTGTCCACAGTCTCACCGTGGCGGATAAGAAGAAGTCTTGTTGACATGATGTTTTATATTGGTTTTCATTGGATTGCACTCTGCAAGCCAAGGACAAAGTTAGCATATTAAAACGAAAAGTACAAATATAGTACGTAGAAATATATATGCGCAAAGCCACTTCACACATTCAAATTGTCGTCAATAATGTAATTAACGTGTCTTTTTGTTAAAATAAAGACAAATCTGTTTGCTGTCTTGTTTTGTTTTATTACCTTTGCATTGCAAATAACATATACAAGAACAAAAAAAATATATTTAAATGAGCAAACTCATTCAACCAGAACATTATCACGCCCTACTCGACATGAACAAGACAGAGCAGGGCATAAAACTTATAAAGGACTTCTTTCAACAGAACCTCTCTACAGAGTTGCGTCTGCGCCGCGTTACAGCTCCTCTGTTTGTGATGCAGGGACTCGGCATCAACGACGACCTTAACGGAGTGGAGCGCCCCGTGACATTCCCCATCAAGGACCTCGGCGACAAGAAAGCCGAAGTGGTTCACTCGCTTGCCAAATGGAAGCGACTGACGCTTGCCGAATATCGTGTGTCGCCTGGCTATGGTGTATATACCGACATGAACGCCATACGTGCCGACGAGGAACTCGACAATCTCCACTCTCTTTATGTTGACCAGTGGGACTGGGAGGCTGCAATCACTTCCGAACAGCGCTCCATTCTTTTCCTCACCAACATCGTGGAGCGCATCTATGCCGCCATTCGCCGCACAGAATATCTTGTGTGTGAGACCTACGACCAGATACGTCCTTTCCTGCCCGAGCAGATTCACTTCATCCATAGCGAGGACTTGCTGCAGATGTATCCCGACCTCTCGCCCAAGGAGCGCGAGGACGCCATTTGCAAGAAGTACGGTGCAGTATTTATAATAGGTATAGGCGAGAAACTATCCAATGGCGAGAAGCACGACGGTCGCGCTCCCGACTACGACGACTGGTCGACCATTGCCGAGAATGGCAAGGCTGGCTTAAATGGCGACATCCTTATTTGGTATCCTGTGTTGCAGCGTTCGTTTGAGCTTTCATCAATGGGTATCCGTGTTGACAAGGAGGCTCTGTTGCGTCAGCTTAAGATTGAGGGCGAGGAAGAGCGCGAGCAGCTTTATTTCCATCGCCGTCTGCTTAATGATGAGTTGCCGCTGTCAATAGGTGGCGGTATCGGTCAGAGCCGACTCTGCATGGTGTTGCTTCACAAGGCTCACATTGGCGAGATACAAGCGTCAATATGGCCGGATGACATGCGAAAGAAATGTGCGGAATTAGGAATGCCGCTTATTTAAGAAAACAAGAAACCCTATCCCCGGCCTCTCTCCCGTAGGGAGGTGCCGGGGGTGGGGCTTTTATTCCCTCACATAATCCACAAAACTATACTCCTGATGATGTTTCTCATCCTTAGTATGCTCCTCGCGCCATATCTCTTTCCAGACATTGTATTCCGGAAAGAAAGCGTCGGCTTGCTGCGGAGTGTCGTGAATCTCAGTAAGGCAAAGGCGGTCGGCAATCTTTAGCGACTGCTCATACACACTCGCTCCACCTATTATATATATATCCTCATCGGGCTGGCAATGGCTTATAGCCTCCTCAAGCGAGGCATAAGTGTCGCAACCCGGAAAACTTGTCTTCGTGCGGCTTATCACCACATTGCGACGGTTGGGCAATGCTCCTTTGGGCAACGACTCAAACGTGTTGCGTCCCATGATGATGGTATGACCTGTGGTGAGAGCCTTGAAACGCTTAAGGTCGTTGGGCAACCAATACAGCAGTTTGTTCTGAAAGCCGATGGCACGGTTGGCGGCAACGGCGGCGATGATGCTTATCATTTCAATAATTATTAATTATTGGTTATTTATTATTAATTGTTTGTTACACGCTTACGGTGGCTGGGATGTGTGGCCATGGGTCGTAGCCCTCAAGAGTGAAGTCCTCGAATTTGAAGTCGAAGAGATTCTTCACGTCGGGATTAATATTCATCATTGGCAACGGTCGCGGAGTGCGTGTGAGCTGAAGGCGGGCCTGCTCAAGATGATTGAGATAGAGATGGGTGTCGCCAGTGGTGTGAATGAACTCGCCAGGCTTTAGTCCTGTCACCTGAGCCATCATCTGCAAGAGCAAAGCATACGAGGCAATGTTGAACGGCACACCAAGGAAGGTGTCGGCAGAGCGCTGGTAGAGCTGAAGCGACAGCTTGCCGTCGGCCACGTAAAACTGGAACAGACAATGGCAAGGAGGCAAAGCCATCTGCTCCACCTCGGCAGGATTCCATGCCGACACAATCATGCGGCGCGAGTCGGGATGATTGCGTATCTGGTCGAGCACATTCTGTATCTGGTCGATGGTGCCTCCGTTATAGTCGGGCCATGAACGCCATTGATGACCATATACAGGTCCGAGGTCTCCATTCTCGTCAGCCCATTCGTTCCATATACGCACACCATGCTCCTGAAGATATTTCACGTTGGTGTCGCCACGCAGAAACCACAGCAACTCATAGATAATCGACTTAAGATGCAGTTTCTTGGTTGTGAGCAAGGGGAAACCGTCTTCCATGTTGAATCGCATCTGATTGCCAAACACACTCATTGTGCCTGTGCCTGTGCGGTCGGTCTTTGTGGCACCCTCGGTGAGGATGCGGTTTAGGAGATTGAGATATTGTTGCATTCTGACTTTTTTCTTTAATGTTGAGTGTAAAAATATGAATCTTATATTAGTCAAGCACACGACATTCCGCGTCGGGCATGTGTGTGCTCTTGATGCGCCATTCCTGTGGATAAAGATTGTTGGCCCGGTTGCCGATGTTCTTCTCAAAACCTAACGTAATGCCACGATAAGTGAGCACCACAAAGCCGCGAGGAGTATCGGGCGGAAGCACCACTGCCTCTTTTCTGAGATAACTTATAGCCTCAGCATAGCCCACCTCCACACGCGGATAAGCATCTTTGGAAAGCTGACGCGATAAGGCGAGAGAATGGTCGGGGATTATGTCCTTACCCTTCATTGTGCCTATGCCCACACCGGCGTGCATTATGCGTAGCGAAGAATAGGCTGCATCAAACATGTCGAGCCAACGCGATGGCACGGCAATATATGTGTCGCCAATCTGGCGGAGGGTGAAGTCGGCGGAGTCGATGAGCGGGATTGGAATGTTAGGCATCTTGGCTTGCTGTGCGCCTTTTTTGGCAGAAGCCTTCTTCTGCTTCTTCGGGCGGTCGACTTTAGATGTATTGTCTTTAGCCGACAAAGAAAGTTCCACATCCTCATTGGATGGTTTGCGAAGCACGGCAAGGAAGAGTCCCTCGCTGCGGCTTATGCCCGGCATAAAGCGATAGACGGGAGCCGAACCAACCACAGCAGGAGTGATGTTCCACGAATTGTCAATGGGCAGTTCTACAAACTCGGCACCAAGTTCATTTGTTATCCACTCCACATTCTCCTCGTCCTCATGCGCGTTGAATGTGCATGTGGAGTAAATGAGCAGTCCGCCAGATCGGAGACAATGCCAAATGTCGCTGACAATCTCACGCTGCAAATGCCAACAGTTGTCAACATTCTGCAGGCTCCATTCCTGTCGTGCCCCGTCATCCTTGCGGAACATTCCCTCGCCCGAGCAAGGCACATCGGCAAGAATAGCGTCGAACATCAGGCGCGACTTGCGGTAGTCGCGTGGATAGTTGTTGGTCACGATGATGTCCTCATGTCCGAATTTCTGAAGATTCTCGCTGAGTATCTGTGCGCGTGGACGCATTGGTTCATTACTGAAGAGCAATGAACCCTCGGGAAGGGCCGCACGCAAGGCGGTTGACTTTCCGCCAGGAGCGGCACAGAGGTCGAGCATTGTAACGGGTTGCTTTATCAATGTGCGCACGGCAAGGTCGACAAACATCGACGCTGCCTCCTGCACATAATATACTCCTGCATGCAAAAGTGGGTCGAAAGTGAAGTTGGGACGCTCCTTAAGGTAGCGTCCTGTGGAGCCACACCAAGGCACAATGGCGTCTTGCAACTCTTCTGTCACGTCGAGTCCAGCTGCCTTAAACGGATTAAGGCGAATGCTTGTGGGCGTAATATCCGACTCAAGTCCCGACTTGAGCCGACTGTAAAGCCCATCGCCGAGAAGCTGTCGTGTGTATTTTTCGAAATCTATTGGGAGATTCATTATATATTTTTTAGCTTTGCTAATTATTAAATGCGGTGCAAAGTTAACTATAATATTTCAGAAGTACAATAAAACAAAAGGCAATCTACCTTCTCGTTAAGGTATTAAACAAAGTAGGTTTTGTGAAGATTGAAATAGATATATTTAAAGATAAGCTTAACCCTTAATATAATGAAGTCATTTCAACGTTTTACTTCGTTATATTAAGGGTTGTAGTAATATCTGTCCTATCACAAAGCATTTAATTAGAACCTTGTCATAAAAGACATCATATTATTAACTGATACGAAACATTAGTCGTCCTGTCCGAACAAAGGATCCTCAGGCATCACCATGAGAGGCTTCTGCTCAAACTCCTTGATAAGGTTCTCAGGCACATACATCTTGTCAACCACAAGGCGGAACATGTATTCGTTGAACCATTCGTTTGACATGATAAGGCAGCCACCAACGCCATTGTCGGCGCCCCAGCTGTTCTCCACCTTCCACTTCACGGGGTTGCCGTTCTTGTCGAGGTCGACAGCAGTAAGGGTCATAGCGTGTGTAGAACCCGAATCGAATGTAGCGATACGGTCGGCCTTGTTCATGGGGAAAGTGGTGTTGAAGAGCGAACCATAGTCGTAGTTATTCACGTCGAGATAGCCAAGAGTGCGGTCGAACTGCTTGCCCACGTCGTAGGAAGAATACATCTTCTTGCCATCCTTGAGCGATGCAATGGCAAGCTTGGCAATCTCCTCGGTAGGAAGGTTGAGGTATTTCCAGTTCTGTCCGTCGTACACGTGGCGGTCGTATTCCACCTCATAGGTCTTGTGGTAAGGACGGCGCGGGTCGTTCATCACCATAATGAATGTGCCCTCAAGCGGATGGCCCACCACCTCGTCGTAGAACGACTTAGGAGTGAACTTGCGAGGCTCGCCAACAGGCTTGCCGTCCTTTGTGCGGAACTGATAGGTGAATTCCTTCACAGGCTCGCCCATTGTGATAGAGAGCATGTGGTAGACGGTAGAGAGCATCTCTGTCTTGCGCTGGTTGATAGCGGCAGGCTTCTTGCCGTCGGCCACCATCTTACGAAGCTCCAGACCATACTCGCGGAGCTTGGAAGAGATAAGAGCCGAAATGCGCGATGTGTTCTCGGCAGAGTAAGTCTCTGGCTGCACCGACATAGGCACAAGACCATACTTAGGAGCCAAGTCGGCAGCACCACAGAATGTGCCGCCATCGTTGAGCGGATTCTTGAAGAAGAACTGCACACGCTGGTCGTCCATAGGCTTCTTGGCATTGTCAATCACGCCCTGGAGCATAAGGTTGGCCTTCTCAAGCTGGTCGTAGAAGAAGAGATAGTCCTGTGAGAACTCCACTGCGATAGAGTCGCCATGCTCACGGGCATAGTTGGAGCGCAACACATTGAAGCTTGAGAACATCCAGCAACGGCCACTGCTCTTCTGGTTGTGGATAGACTGCTTGGGAGTCTCCACGCTGAAATGCGTGTCGAATGTTGTCTTGTTGGAGAAGTTCTTAGCCAAATCATCAATCTTGTTGGCAGCAAGAGCATTGACGAGAGCCTTGTTCACAGTCGCGTTGCCCTGCGACTTCTCCATTGTCTGAAGCATCTGGGCAGAAATACCGCCCTGCTTTGTCTGTGCGCCTGCTGATGTGGCGAGCGCGAGGCATAAGCCTAAAGCAAATGTCTTTGTATTCATTCTGTTTGATTATTTTTGATTGTCTTGATTATTTTAATGATTAATTTTTACAAATATAGGTATTTATCACGACAATCCCAAATTATTCCGAAAAAAATGTATAATTTTGCAAATTATTAGTAGATTTCACTAAAAACAAAATTTTAATTCACAACAATGAAGACCAACAAACTCGCCATTATGGCAGTTCTGCTCTTTGCCATAATGTTCTCGGCAAAGGTAAAAGCACAGACAAATGCACAGATTTTGTATGATTTCGGTTCCGACCGCAAGTTCGTTACCCTCACCCTTGAGATGTTCAAGCAAGACAACTGGGGTAGCACCTATTTCTTCGTCGACCACGACTTCAACTACGACAAGATGGTTGAGGGCAGCAAGAATGTGGCACAAGGCGGCACCTACACCGAGATTTCCCGCGCACTTAACTTCTGGAAGAACTCAAGCATGAGGAACTGGAGCCTGCACGTTGAGTACAACGGCGGCATCACCAAGAACTATCCTATCAACAACGCATGGCTCTTCGGTGTGGAGTATTTCATGCACGACAAGTCTTTCAAGAACGTGCTTACTCTCGAGGCCCTGTACAAGACTATCCGCGAGACCGACTCCAACGTGCCTATGCAGTTTACTGCCGTATGGACCTGTAACGACATCTTTGGCGTTAAAGGCCTGAAGTTCAACGGATTTGCCGACTTCTGGTGGGAAACCCATTTTGTGGCTGACGACAACGCCAAGTCAAGAGATGCCCATACAGTTTTCATCACCGAGCCTCAGCTTTGGTACAACGTGGGCCAGCATTTCGGCTGCGACAACCTCAGCATAGGTGGCGAGGTGGAGCTTTCTAACAATTTCGGCACTACTGATGGTTTCAAGTGCCGTCCGTGCCTGGGCGTGAAGTGGGACTTCTAATATAGGAAATATTGGCTATTGGAAAAATTGGACAATTGAAATATTGAACATTCGGTATATCGAACAATTGAAACACCAAACGATATGTTAGAAAAACTCTTCGGCTTCAACCCCGCGAAGCACAACATCAAGACCGAGGTAATGGCTGGCATCACCACATTCCTCACCATGGCATACATCCTTGCCGTGAACCCGAGCATCTTCTCCAACCTCGCGTCTAAAGGCATGGACACCAATGCCGTGTTCACATCCACAGCCTTGGCTGCCATTGTCGGAACCCTCATCATGGCATTCTACGCCAAGAAGCCATTCGGCCTGGCTCCAGGCATGGGCCTCAATGCCTTCTTCGTGTTCACCGTATGCCTCACCATGGGCTACTCATGGCAGTTTGCTCTTACAGCTATCCTCATCGAGGGTTTCCTGTTTGTGCTCATGACCATCACGCGCATACGCACTCTTATCGTTGATGCCATTCCGGCAACGCTCAAGCGAGCCATCGGAGCTGGTATAGGCCTGTTCATAGCCTTCATCGGACTTAAGAATGCTGGCATCATCGTTGAGAACTCAGCCACATTCGTAAGCATAGGCGAGATGACCCACGGCTCTGCCTTACTCGGCGTGATTGGCATCATCTTCACCTCGGTGCTCGTAATAAAGAATGTGCCTGGAGCATTGCTCATCGGCATCCTCGGCACCGCCCTCATCGGCATTCCCATAAACATCACCAACTTCTCGGGCATCGTGGACACCCCACCTTCCATCGAACCGATATTCTGCCAGTTTGAGTTCCACAACATCCTCACCATCGACATGCTCATCGTTGTGTTCACCTTCCTATTCATCGATATGTTCGACACAATGGGCACACTCGTGGGTGTTTGCACCAAGGCGGGCATGATGCAGAAGGATGGCCGCATCCCTGGACTCAACAAGGCTTTCATGGCAGACGCTATTGCCACTATGACAGGAGCCTGTCTCGGCGCAAGTACCACAACTACTTATGTGGAAAGTGCTTCGGGTGTGGCACAGGGTGGACGCACCGGCCTCACGGCTTTCTCCACAGCCATTTGCTTTGCCATAGCCCTGTTCTTCGCTCCGATATTCCTTTCCATTCCATCGGCAGCCACAACACCAGTATTGGTAATCGTGGGCCTGTTCATGCTGTCGCCAATTAAGGACATCGACCTCGATGACTTTGCCGAGTCAATACCCGCATTCATCACCATCGTTATGATGCCGCTCACCTACAGCATCTCCGACGGTATCCTCTGCGGTGTGATAGCCTACGTTGCCATCAACATGCTTTGCGGCAACTTTAAAAAACTCAACATCACGCTATATATCCTTGCCGGGCTGTTTGTGATGAAATACGTGTTCATGTAGACATATATATATATTAAATGGCAAAGTAATACATAATACTTTGCCATTTAATATAATATTCCATCAAACTTCTTATCCATACGTTCAAAAAATCAGATTTCTTCTATACTTATGTATTAAAAACATTCTCTCGTCCAAAAAAAAGTAGTAACTTTGCAGACAAATCAGAATTTAATTTCCAAAACACTATACAAGCAGTATGATTTTATTTTTCATGACTCCAAGCAAGAGCGTGATTGCCACAGAAGTGGATCACCAGCTCTCTCAAGACGAGATCAATGAACTGTGTTGGCTTTACGGCGGTGCCACTCTCATTGAGGGTGAAACTGTCGAGGGATTCTTTGTGGGTCCGCGCCGCGAAATGATTACTCCGTGGAGTACGAATGCCGTAGAGATAACTCAGAACATGAGCCTCCACGGCATTTCGCGTATTGAGGAATATTTCCCAGTAAGCTCCAAGGATGCCGACCATGACCCTATGCTCCAACGCATGTACGAAGGTTTGGACCAGACGGTTTTCACCGTCAATCACCAGCCTGAGCCTATCAAGCGTGTGGAGAACATCGAGGAATACAACGAACAGGAGGGCTTGGCTCTCTCGGCTGAGGAGATAGAGTATCTCCACAAGATCGAGAAGGAGCTGGGCAGACCATTGACCGACTCTGAAATCTTCGGTTTCGCACAGATCAACTCTGAGCATTGTCGCCACAAGATCTTCGGCGGCACATTCATCATCGACGGCAAAGAGATGGAGTCGTCGCTGTTTGCTATGATTAAGCAGACTACCAAGGAGAACCCCAACAAGATTCTCTCTGCTTATAAGGATAATGTGGCTTTCGCCCAGGGTCCTGTTGTAGAGCAGTTCGCTCCAAAGGACCAGTCTACATCTGATTACTTCCAGGTGAAGGACATTGAGAGCGTCATCTCACTCAAGGCAGAGACCCACAACTTCCCTACTACTGTGGAGCCTTTCAACGGTGCCGCTACCGGTACTGGCGGTGAGATCCGCGACCGTATGGGTGGTGGTGTAGGCTCATGGCCTATTGCCGGTACTGCCGTATACATGACAGCTTACCCACGTCTTAAGGACGACGACAACCAAACACGCGATTGGGAGGACATTATGCCCGTGCGCAAATGGTTGTATCAGACACCTGAGCAGATCCTTATCAAGGCTTCCAACGGTGCCTCTGACTTCGGCAACAAGTTTGGTCAGCCGCTTATCACTGGTTCTGTGCTTACATTCGAGCATCAGGAGGGTGAGGAGAAGTATGCCTACGACAAGGTTATCATGCTCGCAGGTGGTGTGGGCTACGGCACCAAGCGCGACTGTCTCAAGAAGGAGCCACAGAAGGGCAACAAGGTTGTTGTTGTAGGTGGCGACAACTATCGCATCGGTCTTGGCGGTGGCTCAGTATCTTCAGTAGACACCGGCCGCTACTCCAACGGCATCGAGCTTAACGCTGTTCAGCGTGCCAACCCAGAGATGCAGAAGCGTGCATACAACTTGGTTCGCGCACTTTGCGAGGAAGATGTCAACCCCGTAGTTAGTATCCACGACCATGGTTCAGCAGGTCATCTCAACTGTCTTTCGGAGCTTGTTGAGGAGTGTGGCGGCGAGATCGACATGACTCAGTTGCCTATCGGAGACAAGACCCTCTCGTCAAAGGAAATCATTGCCAACGAGAGCCAGGAGCGTATGGGCTTGCTCATCGACGAGAAACACATCGACCACGTGCGCCGCATAGCAGAGCGCGAGCGTGCTCCGCTGTATGTAGTAGGCGAGACTACCGGCGACGCCCACTTCTCATTCAAGCAGGGCGACGGCGTGAAGCCTTTCGACCTCGACGTGGCTCAGATGTTCGGTCACTCACCGAAGACCATCATGCGCGACGAGACCGTGGAGCGTCACTACAAGGATGCTGAATATACTCACGAGGAAACTTCGGAGAACGGCAAGGACGACGTTCTCGACAAATATGTAAGCCGCGTTCTGCAGCTTGAGGCTGTGGCATGTAAGGATTGGTTGACAAATAAGGTTGACCGCTCGGTAACAGGCAAGATTGCACGCCAGCAGTGCCAGGGCGAAATTCAGTTGCCTTTGTCTGACTGTGGTGTTGTAGCCCTCGACTACCGTGGCAAGAAGGGTATCGCTACCGCTCTTGGACATGCTCCGCAGGCTGGTTTGGCTTCACCCGAGGCAGGCTCAGTACTTTCTGTAGCCGAGGCCCTCACCAACATCGTTTGGGCACCTTTGGCCGATGGCATGAACAGCCTTTCACTCTCAGCCAACTGGATGTGGCCTTGCCGCTCGCAGAAGGGCGAGGATGCTCGTCTCTATAGTGCTGTCAAGGCATTGAGCGAGTTCTGTATCGACTTGAAGATTAACGTTCCTACTGGCAAGGACTCTCTGTCGCTGACACAACAGTATCCTAACGGCGAGAAGATTATCGCTCCAGGCACCGTTATCGTGAGCGCAGGTGGCGAGGTTTCAGACATCCGCAAGGTTGTTTCGCCTGTTCTCGTGAACGACAAGAACTCTTCACTCTATCATATCGACTTCTCATTCGACGAGCAGCGTCTCGGTGGCAGCGCCTTCGCACAGAGCCTTGGCTTCGTGGGCGACGATGTTCCTACCGTGAAGAATCCAGAATACTTTGCCGACTGCTTCAATGCAGTTCAGGACATGATTCAGAAGGGTTGGATCATGGCTGGTCATGACATCTCTGCCGGTGGTCTTATCACTACATTGCTTGAAATGTGCTTCGCCAACAAGGAAGGCGGTATGAGCATCAATCTCCACAGCCTTGCCGGCAACGACATTATCAAGATGTTGCTTGCTGAGAACCCGGGTGTTGTCATCCAGGTTTCCGACAAGTTCAAGGAGGAGTTCAAGAAATACATGGAAGACAACGGTATAGGCTACGCCAAGATTGGCTACCCCACTCCGTCAGAGCGCACTATCGTCATCAAGAAGGACGAGTATACTCACACCTTCGACATCGACGCTTTGCGCGACACATGGTTCAAGACTTCTTACTTGCTCGACCGCGACCAGAGCTTCAACGGCTGTGCTGCCAAGCGCCGCGACAACTACAAGAAGCAGCCATTGGAGATGAAGTTCCACGACTCATTCAAGGGCTCTCTTGAGAGCTACGGCATCTCTGCCGACCGCCGCACTGCATCGGGCATCAAGGCTGCCATCATCCGTGAGAAGGGTACCAACGGTGAGCGCGAGATGGCTTACTCACTCTATCTTGCAGGCTTCGATGTCAAGGATGTCATGATGACCGACCTTATCACTGGCCGCGAGACACTTGAGGATGTCAACATGATTGTGTTCTGTGGCGGATTCTCCAACTCCGACGTTCTTGGTTCAGCTAAGGGTTGGGCTGGCGCATTCCTCTTCAACCCGAAAGCTAAGGAGGCTCTCGACAAGTTCTATGCTCGCAAGGACACTCTGTCGCTCGGCATCTGCAACGGTTGCCAGCTTATGGTTGAGCTCAACCTTATCAACCCTGAGCACGAGCACCGCACACGCATGTTGCACAACAACTCACACAAGTTCGAGAGCACATTCCTCGGCTTGGAGATTCCGCAGAACAACAGCGTGATGTTCTCTTCACTCAGCGGCGACAAGCTCGGCATCTGGGTAGCTCACGGCGAGGGCAAGTTCTCATTGCCAGAGTCAGAGGACAAGTATAATGTTGTGGCTCGCTACAACTATGCAGAATATCCTGGCAACCCGAACGGTTCTGACTACAACGTGGCTGGTATCTGCTCGGCAGACGGTCGCCACTTGGCTATGATGCCTCATTTGGAGCGTGCCATCTTCCCATGGCAGAACGCTTGGTATCCTGCAGAGCATCGTCAGGATGACGTTACTCCTTGGATCGAGGCTTTCGTAAATGCACGCAAGTGGATTGAGAACTTCGGCAAGTAATAAATAGTATATAAAAAAGAAAGGGTGTTTCAAAGGGGAAGTTAACAATATTATAAAATAACTCCTTTTTGAAACACCTTTTTTGTTCAAAACAATAACGAAAGATGCAAAACTTCTACGTCAATGCCTTCCGCATATTCTTCAAGATAGGTCTGTTCACTTTGGGAGGTGGCTACGCCATGATACCTGTCATTGAGAACGAAATCGTTGACCGACGCAAATGGATGAACCGCAAGGACTTTGTCGACCTCCTCGCTGTGGCACAAACATGTCCAGGAGCCTTGGCTGTGAATATAAGTGTGTTCGTTGGCTACAAACTAAGAAAACTACCAGGCGCAATATGCACTACTCTCGGCGTTGCCTTGCCGTCATTCCTCATCATATTGCTCGTGGCTATGTTCTTCCACAAGTTTCAGGACTATGAAGTCGTGAAATCTATATTCAACGGCATTCGCCCGGCTGTAGTGGCACTTATTGCTGCTCCAGTGTTCAGCCTCGCACGTGCCGCACATATCGGATGGACAAATTTCTGGATACCCATAATGTGCGCCTTGCTCATTTATCTGCTTGGCGTTAATCCGGTGTATGTGCTTGTGGCTGCCGGAACGTGCGGCTATCTCTTTGGTCTCTTAGTAAAACCTACAGAATAATAGATTATGCTTTTTCTTAAGTTGTTTTTCTCATTCTTCAAGATAGGACTCTTCAGTTTCGGGGGCGGCTACAGCATGATACCACTCCTGCAAAGCGAACTGGTTTACGACCAGGCTTGGATGTCGTCGGCTGAGTTCACCAACATTGTGGCTTTAAGCCAAATGACTCCTGGTCCTATAGGAGTGAATGCTGCCACCTATTGCGGATATACAGCCGCACACAATGCAGGCATGAGCGAATGGTTATGCACTCTTGGCAGTGCCACAGCCACATTCGCCCTCATCCTCCCGTCGTTCATTATAATGATTCTCATCTGCCGACTGTTCATGCGATACATCAACTCGCCACAAATGCAGAGTATCATGTCGGGACTGCGACCAGCAATTGTAGGACTCATAGCAGCTGCAGCCTTGCTGATGATGAACCGCGAGAACTTCTCGTCAATCAACATCAACCCTTGGCAGTTCTGGATAAGTGTGTTCATCTTTGCCGCCACATTCATAGGAACAAGAATAATGAAAATCAATCCAATACGCATGATTTGCTGGGCGGCGTTTGCGGGATTGATGCTGTTGTATTAATCCCAAATCGGTCATTAGAAAAAATCGCTTTCATTTTGTCTTAAAACAGAACGAAAGATGCATATTGTGTTAGTATACATATACTATAACGATGGTATAGTCTACTACAATCTGACTTTTTGTACGAAAAA
>DAVZIG010000038.1:0-16407 GCA_052273435.1 Prevotella sp. | reverse complement strand
CCGCTATTAGGGTTTGCTCGGGACTTTCACCCGTTAGACAATGCTCATGCCGAGCGTACCAAAAGAATGGCTTCCTTGCTTTGGCAAACACCCAAAACAAGAAAGCCATTTATTGTTAATCAAAGCTTTGATGTATTTCTGATTAGAAATAATAAGCCAAGCCTATCTGCCATGCGTTAGTGCGACCGTTCTTGCTGAACAATTCCTGAGCGGCGTCGCCAAATGCCTTAGACACTGTCATGTCGCCTGTCTTGCCACAAGCGATGTTGTAGTTGGCTGAAAGCTGGAGATGGTTGAGAAGCATTGCGCCTACACCAACGTTGACGCTGAATGTAGATGACTTAAGACGCCACTCGCCCATGTCCTTGAAGACCGACTGATTCTTGTCGCCTACGTTGAAGCCGAACTGCGGACCGGCAAAGAGATACAGGCTTGCTGTGCTGCCCAAACCGAAACCATAGCGAACGTTGATAGGAATGTTTACAGCCTGTGTCTTGAAGTTGCTTTCAACCTCTGCACCTTCCACCTCTGCTTTGGCCTTTGCCTCGCGCTGGTCGTAGAGAGCAGAAGCGTCAATGCCCAAGCCAACAATGGGAAGAGTGAATTTCACAGTAGGACCAATGAAGAAACCCGCACGGTTTTCTGCATCCAACACCTCTGAGCTAAGGCTCATGCTTGTAACGTTAAGACCGCCCTTAATACCAAACTTAACCTGTGCCTCCGCACTGTTGGCAGAGAACAGCATTGCAGCGGCAAACGCTGCAGTAGTAAAAATCTTTTTCATACCTTTTTGTTCTTTGTATTATTGATTAATGACGCTGACGACGCACTGTCACACGAGCTGAACCTGACGAAGAGCCACTTGAAGAGCTCGACGGACTCGACTTCTTCACCTTTGCTGATGATGACGAAGAGCCACGTGCACGGCGATTCTTCTTGGTCTTCTTGGCAAGAGCCTTGGCCGCCTTCTTGTCGATACGGGCTATGCTGTCGAGAGAGTCCTTAGGCTCGGGCTTGCCCCAAAGGTTCTGCTCGAAGTCGCTAAGCTCCTTCTCTATGCGCTTCTGCTCCTTAGCCATGGCAGAGTCGGTGGGACAGTACTGGGCGAGAGTCTTGCCAAGCATGTTTGTGGTCTTGTAGATCTTGCCCTTGTACATATTCTTGGTGAAGTAATCGTCCATTGACATCACGGCAGCGTTGTTGAGATTGCTGGTCATGATGGTCTGCTTGGTGAGGAATGGAGCAAGGTCGTCGTATTTCACCCAGAACAGAGGATAGCTTGTGGCACTGTCGCCGAAGTCGTCGTCACGCTTAAGGATAGGACAGATAGCAAGCACCTTTGTGTGGAAGGCAGCATTGCGGTCGTCGAAATATGTCGACTCCTTGATGTAGTAGGCCGTTACCTCGCGCGAGGGGATGTCGCTGTCGTCGATGCGTATGCCACGGTCGGTGCGCTCGTAGAAGATGTGGTAGTTGTCGAGAAACGACTTAAGGTTAAGCTTAGAGTCGTCGCTGAACACCTCGTTGCCGTCCAAGCGATACTCATAGGCTGTGACCGAGCGGCGCAAGATGAGCTTGAAGATATACGTGAAAAGGTTCATCTGCGAGCCTACTGGCTCTACGGGATAGTAGAGTCCGGAATTAGCCTCATCGGTGAGCGTAATCTCACGATAGATGTCGCGACGCCACACTACATCCTCATCCATTGCCTTCTGCGTGGGGAAGGATATCTGGGCACGCACACTCAAGCCCTGCTCCTTCTGCTGTTGCTGCTGTGCCTGCTCTCGACGACGTGCCGCCGGCTGTGCCGAGGCAATGTCGGCACAGAAGAGTGCGGCAAGCAATATTGCAAGTAATTTCTTCATTTGTATTCTTGGTTGAATTAATAATCTTTACTTCACTATCACCTCCATCGACCCATTCAAATGGCGTGAGATGCCATCAGGACCCACTGCCGTGATGCGCGAGATGTAGAAGCGCTTGCCACGCGAGAGCTTGCGGAAGGTATCGCGCTGACGCTCGGAGAAGTTGGCCCCGTTGCTTGCCATTGGCACGGCGTTGCCCATGTTGTCGAAGAACACTGCCTCGAAGCTCACTACCTTGAACTGGATGTCGAGAATGCCGTCGTCGATGGCTGCCTTTATGCCTTGCACATCCATGAGCGAAGCCTTGGAGAGTCCGCCACCACGGAAGCGGTCGGTGCCTACAGAGATATAAGCAGCTGGGTCGGGAAGCTTGCGCACATGGAATGTGAACTTGCCCATCTGGCGCGACTTGCCATTGTCGTTGCTCGCAACACTGATAGTGACATCGCTACCCACAGCCGAGGGGCGGGCTATATAGCGTCCCATGCCTATGCTGCGGAACGAACCGCCCGACATAGAAGCCTGCACGGCATTGAGAGGCACGCCTGGTATGCTGACGCTGATTGGGTTGTCGTAGCCTGCATAGAGCACATTCATAAGGTCGGCAGACACTGTGGCGCTGGGCGCAACAACAGTATACTTCTGAGTGAAGTCGCGGCGTATGACGTTGCCAGCTCCATCGCGCATGGTGATATATCCGCCAAACTGATGCTCGCCCACTGCTCCTGCCGTGAAACGATAGAGCCCATTGTTCACACGCTGGCCACCTACATATATCTCCGGCTGCTGAGTGGTGTCGACAGCAGCCATCACAATCTGCGCGGCAAACTGGTCGCCACTGATGACGGTGCGCGATTCGGGGATGACGAAAGCCGAGAGCTTGTTAACGCGTATATCCTTTATGTCGATGTTCGACACAAGAGTGTGGAGCACCTCTCCCTCGGCATAGCGCACATCGCTCTGCAACTTCGACAGCAGAGTGACGGCTCCCGCCACAGGCATATCCTCAAACATATACTCCTCCCAATTCTTGCCCATGGCGTGAGCGTTCTTGGGGAGCTTGGTTGTAAGGTTGCTCTCGATGATGCTGCGCTGATGGGCATCGCTCACCATAGCGAGAATGCGCTCGCGGAAGGCGTTGATTGCCTTGTAGAGGCGGTGGCCCTGACCGGTGCCTGGAGCAAGCATCACGTGGCTTGCAGCCTCAAGATTGTCCTTGTTCTTTATGTCGTGCACGTTGGCATCCTTGCCGTCGGCCTCGCGCACAATCTCCACCTTGAGCTGTTGGGCATAGTTGTAGAGCGAGTCGCTCATACGCTTCACCGCCGTAGCCTTGTCAAACCACTCCTTCACCTTGGCAGGATTTGACTTCATCTGCTCCGCAAATCCGTCGTAGAGCACTTGGTTCTCCTTCGACGAGTTGGCTGTGGTGCGGTTAAGGCTCTCCTCTACAATGGAGAATCCGTTGAGCACCTCGGAGGAGATGTTCAACGCAAGCATCGCCATAAGCACCACATACATGAGGTTGATCATCTTCTGGCGAGGAGAAACCGGTCTTTTCTTTATTGCCATTTACTCTTTCACCTTTAAGTTCATGTTTACAGTCATCGCCTCAATCATGCGGGCATAGATGCTGTTGAGCTGCTCAATCTGCTGAGCCATCTTGCGGCTCTGGTCGTTGATTTGGTCGATAGTGCCAATTTGCTGGCTTGCTCCCTTAAGCTGCATCTCGTATACCTTGCTGATACCAGTGAGAGTGCGGTTGAGGTTTTCCATCTCTTCGCTGTCGCGGGTGAGACGCACGCTCTGATCCGACACCTTCTGAAGGGTCTCTGTGAGATTCTTCAGTTGCTCGAGATAAGCCGACTGGGCATCGGCAAGCTGGGATACAATCTCCTGGTTGGCTGCTATCTCGGCTGCGGCAGCGGCTGTATCTACAGCGGCTGTATCTACAGCGACGGCATTGGATGCAGCAGCGTTGGAACCCATCTTAATGGTTGATCCAGCCTGGACAGCTGCATCTGTCTGGATAGTTGCGCCTGCCTGTACAGAGGCTGCATCCACAGTTCCTGCTGCGGCTGCGCCACCTATTATAATAGTGCCGCCACCATGCACATTACCCTGAGCGTAATTGCCATGGCGCTGTGCCTCGTATACAGCCTCTGCCTCTTCCTCCTCGCGGTCGATTTCCTCCTCGTCAAGATGTGTAGGCAGGTCCTTGCCATCTTGGGTCTTGTCGAACGGACGGTCGAAAGCCGAGAGGAAGAACACCAACACCTCAGTGCCCATGCCGGCAAACAGCATGAAGTTGGCACCCGGAAGGTGGGTGAGCTTAAAGAGTGTACCGAGAATTACTACCGACGCACCCCAGCTATAAGCGTAGTTGAGGAATGTCTGTCCGGGAACACTATCCATCCACTTCTGCAGATGATAGACTATATTGAACTTACTGTAAACTGTCATAGTCGCTTTGTTTTTTTATTTCTTGTTCTTTTTGCCCTTACTCTTCATGCTTGAGGTGCTTGCCAAACTGCGCACACAACGGAAACCGATATAGCTGCGCGGTTGGTTTTGATATTCCCATGTGCGCCATGCTGAGCGGATGAACGACTCGGGGTCTTTCCATGAACCGCCACGCACACTCTTCTTCTTGAGCCGATAGGGGTCTTCCTTAGCCGCGTTGTACTGTAATGTAGGGTTGAGGTCGTTCATTGCCTCTACGCCTGCCTCGGTATATATGGTGCTTGTCCATTCAGCCACATTGCCGGCCATATCGAAGAGTCCGTTGCTGTTGGCTCCATATATTCCCACCTTCGAGGTTATAAGGTTGCCGTCCTTGGTGTAGTTGCCGCGGTCGGGCTTGAAGTTGGCAAAGAAACATCCGTCGCCACTCTTCACGCTGGGATCTTCCCACGGAAACTCAGCTCCCGACTTGCCGCGTGCCGCATACTCCCATTCTGCCTCGGTGGGCAGACGATAGCGTTGCACATAACGTGCCTCCGGACCAAGTCCCTTGAGCAGAAAGTCGGTGCGCCAAGCACAGAAGGCGTTGGCTTGTTCCCATGTAACGCCCACTACGGGATAGTCATTATAGGCTGGGTTAGAATAATAGTTGCGCAGATACACCTCGTTCTCGGCATTCTGGAAGTCGTTGACCCATACGGTAGTGTCGGGATAGACATTCACGATGTAGGTGTTGAGGAAGTCCCACGGACCGCTAAGCTGACGGTTGATTGTCTCGCGCACGATTCGTCCCTCGTCGTCAACATAGGCGGTGTCCTTGGATATCATCACCACCTCATCAGGATTGACCGTGACATCGGTATTGAGATTGCGCTCCTCTGGATTAAGTCGGTTGCGGCGCAAGGCAGCAGCCGTATAGTCGTACACCTCGTAGCGATAATTCATCTGACGGTAGTCGAGCATCTTCTCGCCAGTGATAGGATTGCGAGTGTATACGCTCTCTATGGCGCGAAGCTCGTCCTCATTGGGCTTGCGAGGCAAGGGTTTCTTCCAGTTAAGATGCGGAGTGACGGGGTCGCCATTCTTATCCTCGGTAATCATATATGTCTCATCGCCACCATACTGCGGGTCGGCAAGACGTGTACGAATGATACTGTCGCGCACCCAAGCCACAAACTGCTTGTATTTGGAATTGGACACTTCGGTCTCGTCCATCCAGAATCCGTCGACCGACACATCCTTCACTGGCGTCTTCTTGCCCCACAGCGAGTCCTGCTTGTCGATACCCATGTGCAGATAGCCACGGTTTATCTTCACCATGCCATAGGGTGTAGGCTCAACGAAGGAGCGTCCGCCTATGCCGACAACCTCTCCACCACGTCCTGATGAAGAGGCAGCCTTGCCGCCGAAGCAGCCGGTGAGTATCATGGAGAATGCCATGACACCTAATAGTAATATGCTTTTCCTTGTTTTCATCTATGATTGATTTTATTATTCTGAACTTAACAACCAGTCTGTCCTCAACGGTGCTACAGCGTTCTCACACTCTTGTGCAGGTTCTTGCCCTTCTTCACAAGGTTGAGATCCATCTGGTAGCCCACGAAAATCTCGTGGCTTCCGTTGCCTGGGTTTATTGCTGACGTATACATCTCGTAGGAATATCCCAGCACCATGCCATGCACATTGCCGCCGATGAGCACCGTGACAGAGTTGTTGGGCGAATAGCTTGCTCCCACATACATCATCTTCTTGTCGTTGGTGTAGACAAGGCGGCTGCTTATGTCGCCTCGCCATGCCACTCCATCGGTGCGCAGAAGGAAGGAGGGCTTAAGCGTGAGATACGGACTGCGAAAACGTATGTCGTAGCCGCCAGTGGCATAGTAGGTGGCATCCACCTTAAGCTCGTTGCGCTCGCCAAGCGACACAAGCGGCGAGTTGAGATGCTGTGCCGAAAGACCAACATACCAGTTGCGGTGGGTGTAATAGAGTCCCAAGGCAAGGTCGATGGAGTTGCCGTCGAGTTTCGACGAGGTGAAAGCCGGGTCGTTGGAGTCCTCAAGGTCTACCTTGGTTCCGTCGAAACTCTCGCTGAGCAATCCTACTGACAAACCTGCCGACAACTGACCTCCAAAGAGCTTTGTCTTATAGGCGTATTGCAGGGCAAGACGCTTGTGGGTGAACAGGCCTATCTTGTCGTTCATAAACTGTACTCCGGCTCCATGGTATGACTTCATGAAATAGAAGGGCATATCCACTCCGGCATACATAGTCTGCGGATTATTCTTGAATCCGGCAAAGTCCATGGCGTATGCAACCGCAACGTTAAGTTTAGGCTGCTTACCCACGGCTGCCGCATTAAACGACGGCTCCATATCGTAGTAATGGGCGAAGGACACGTCGTACTGCGCATGGCTCTCAATGGAGACAAGCGTAAGCAGCAGGGATATTATTATAGGATAGCGTTTAAACACGTTAGTATAACGCCAGTTTCACACTAATATTGTAGAATAAAAAGAAAAAGTGGCGAAAAACGGGCTATTTTGGTTTTTAGTTTTTAGTTTTTAGTTTTTAGTTTTGAATTGTGCACTTTGCACATTAGAAATTGTTCTATTATGAGTTGAGAATTATCGTTATATATAGTAGGGGGATATGGCATCCCTGCCATACCCCCCCCTACTGATTGCCGCTCATATATAAAATAAATATGAACACACACTTAAGTCTATTATTTTACAACTTTCTTGCCATTGACAACATACATGCCTTTGGCGAGTCCGTTAAGAGCCTTGGCTGTCTCGACATTACTGTTGTATCGGCGTACGATTCTGCCGTCAAGAGTGCTGACAACTGTAGCGCTGTTGAGAGCCGACGCATTGTCGTGGATGGAGATTATGGCTGTGGTATTCTCCTTAGTGACGTCCTTTACAAGATAATGTCCTTGACCGTCAACATCAGTCAACACTTCGAAATAGGATGTGGCGGTAACGTTGCTCACATCAGCAGTTTGAGTGTTCTTGTCCTTGGCAAACACAAAGCTCACATAGTCGGTGGACGTGTTGATGTTGAACGACTTGGCAAACCATTTCTTGCCATTATGCTCAGTGGCTGTAGAAACTTTATCGCCTGGCCAGTTCTTGTTGGCAGGTCCATGAGTATCATCGCCTCCCCATGTCCAGAAGTAGGCATGGTCCCAACCCACATTTTCTGTATTGACATATACAGAGATTGGGTAAGGCTTGAAACTCTTCACCTCGTAGGAGCGGGTCTCCACTCCACTCACGTTTCCACCTACGAGCAATCCCACCTTGAGCGTAATGTTGCCCTCGGGCAATGTTATTGCAGTGCCATTAGCCACTACATTGCTCTTAGCTGTTGGCTCAGATCCATCGAGAGTGTAGGCAATCATGGCATCGGCATTGGCAGAAATGGCACGTAGAGTGACAGCAGGCTCATTATAGTAAGTTCCCGACGGCAGCGACGGCCATGCTGTCTCCTGCGATGTCTCAAGGAAATAACGCCAGTGGTAGCCCTCGGCAGCGAGAGCATAGCCATTGCCTGGCTCATAGCTATCGGCTGTTTTGCCCACGGCAACGCGCAGCTTTCCATTCTCACCAGTTGTGGTGAACACGAATCGAGCTGTTGTGCTTTCCTCGCTGTTGTAGTTGCTCTCGTTGTTGATGCCTACGTAGTTGCGAAGTAGAATCATGTTCTTGAGATCCTGCTTGCAGTCAATCCAATGCTTGTAGAACACGCATGGAGTGCCTGGCATTGCCAATAAGTAAGCGTTGGCGGCGAGAGTGTCCTTGCGTAATGGGTCGTTCTCGGCGTTGGCACGTTTCTCAGTGTCGTGGTTCTCCACAAAGGTCACGGCATAACGCTTGTAGGTGTTGTCTGTAGCAAGACCGCCAGTTGAGAGTTTTGCCCAGTTGCCATTGTTGGCAGCATCGCGCACTGTGTAGCGAATGGTGAAGTCGAATGCTGCCGACTGAATCTTGTTATCCACCTTTGTAGCCTGAAGCCACTTCATAAGCGCCGACTTGTTGCCGTCCCAATACTCTCCTACAGAGAATTCGGGATTGACAGCCGAGTTGTACAAGCCAGTGAACTTGCCGTTGTAGCCTTTGGTCATGTCATAACGGAATCCGGTATATCCGAAGTCGTCGAGCAGCATGCGGAGATAGTCCTTCACAGTGTTCTGCACATTCTCAGAATAATGGTCGAGGTCGCGCATTCCGTCCCAATCTTCGCCAGTGTCGTTGTTAGCACTAAGGCTTACGCCTTTTTTCTTGGCAGCTGTAGCAGCTTTGCCTTTATCGTCGTTGGCACATACGTCGGCAGAGGTCATGGTGTAGGTCTTGCCATTGTAGGTCTCTGTGGGAAAGTCGAACCAATCTTTTACTGTTCCACGATGGTTGATTACGACATCGGCAATAGTGCCTATACCCTTCTGCTTGAATGTCTTGATCATTGAACGGAGCTGAGCCTCCGAACCGAACGACGAATTGTAGTTGCTGAACCAGTAAAGGTCGTTGTAGCCCATTGATTTTCCGCCACAGTATGCACTCTGTGGAACCCACACGAGCTTGAAATACTGTGAGAACTCGTCTGCCTGACTCTCAAGCTTTGTCCATTGCGAAGCGTCGAAACTGTCCCAATAGAAGCCTTGAAGCATCACGCCCTGATATTTCGAGGGCCAGCCTTGGGCTGAGGCAGATAGCGGAAGCAATCCTAATCCACAGATTAAGCTTGCTATTGATTTTGAAAATTTGGTCATTGCTGTTTTAGGTTTTTAAAGAATCTACATACTAAGAATCATTACCCCTCTTGGTTGCAACTTCACATCCTTAGTAAGGTCAATTTTATGGCCTGTCAGAATATTAGTGGCCTCCTTGTGGTTGCCTATTATCTCGGCATAACGCTCTGTCTTCATAGTGGCAGCCTTAGATGTGCCATTGATTACGGTCATCACAGCCTTGTCGCCCAGAGTGCGTGCCACTACATATACTCCCTTCATTGGTATGAACTGAGTCTGCTTGCCCTTGGTTATGACTTCGTTGCCCTGTCGCCAATGCAGCAAGCGGCTTGTCCATCGGAACATGTCCTGCTCTGCATTTGTGCGCTCTGCCTTGTTGAAGGCGTTGTGTGTGTCGCCAGGGAAACCTCCAGGGAAATCGCGGCGCACATTACCATCTGTCACCTGCTTTGTACCGTTCATCATTATCTCCGTGCCATAGTAGAGCTGCGGAATGCGATTGACAGTGAGCAGAAGAGCGAGAGCTTGCTTCAGTGCGAGTGAGTCCTGACCCTCGCCAAGGAAGCGGTCGGTGTCGTGGTTCTCGATGAACGCCATCACATACGACGGGTCTACATAGAGATAGTCGTAGCAGAGAGAGTTGTAGATGCGGTTGAATCCATTCCACCAGTCGTCGGTCTCCTCACGCTTAGCCTGATTGAGCTTGTCGAAGAACGAGAAGTCCATTACGGTCTTCAGGTTGGAGTTTACCTTCGAGAGAGGCGAGTCCTTCTGCCATGCGGCAGTGTAGGCAGGTTCTGTCACCCATGTCTCGCCCACGGTGTTGAAGTTGGGATATTCCTCATTGAGCACCTTCATCCAGTGAGCCATACCCTTGCGGTCGGCATAAGGATAGGTGTCCATGCGTATGCCGTCAATGCCAACAGTCTCAATCCACCACTCCGAGTTCTGTATGAGATAAGTCATGAGATGCTGGTTGCGCTGGTTGAGGTCGGGCATTGTGGGCACAAACCATCCGTCTACAGTCTCGTGCATGTCAATCTTTGATGCGTATGGGTCGAGCACTGGAGTGAGCTTGTAGCTTGTCTGCAGATACTTGTCGTTGGTCATCTGGTCGCCGTCCATCGTCTTGGTCTTCACGGCATTCTTCTGATTTTCGGGAGCAAGCCATTCGGGAGTGTTAAACCAATCCTTTGCAGGCATGTCCTTCACCCAAGGATGTTCGAAGCCACAATGGTTGAAAATCATGTCCATCACTACCTTCAAGCCCTTCTTGTGGGCATCGTCAATGAGCTGACGATAGTCGGCGTTTGAGCCGAAGCGAGGGTCAACGCGATAGTAGTCGGTTGTGGCATAGCCGTGATAGGTGCTCTGTGTGCCGTGGTCGGGAGAATTGTTCTCCAATACCGGGGTGAACCAGAGGGCTGTAACGCCAAGTTCGTTGAAATAGTCAAGGTGCTGGCGAATGCCCTCAAGGTCGCCACCATGACGCAGTGATGGTTGCTTGCGGTCTACGGTATAGGGGTTCAAGCCTTTGACATTGATGTTCTTGCCACTCGAAGCGAAGCGGTCGGGCATGAGCATATATAGGACATCGGCATTGGTGAAGCCCTTGCGGTCCTCGCCACTCATGTCGCGTGCCTTAAGCTCGTACTTCACGTTGGTCTTGCCCTTGGGTGCACGGAACTGAAGGTTCATCATTCCAGGCTGAGCATCCTTCACGTTCATGTATACGAGCAGATAGTTGGGACTGTCGAGACGCACAAGCGAGTCGATACGCACACCGGGATAATCGGTCGTCACCTCGGCAGAACGTATATCCTTGCCGTAGACCATGAGCTGAACCTGCGGGTTCTTCATGCCTACAAACCAATTAGTGGGGTCGATGCGGTCGATTTTCTGGGCTGCACTCATATTGATGTTGCTTGACAACAAGAGGGAAAGGAGAAGCCCTACCCCCTTGCTACTCTCCCGTAAGGAGGGGAGTAATATGTGTTTGAAGTTCATTATTAATAAATAAAAGATTTAACTTGAGTATTGAATAAATAAAAGCACACCACCATATATAGTTCGCAAAAACATACCACTCCCCTCTCTACGGAAGAGGGGACGGTGGTGGGGCTTTCTATCAATCATGCACTATCAACGCCGACTGCGGAGCAACAGTCACCGTCTTGCCACTCACCAGGCCAATACCCTTGGCATTCACCTTGCCGTTGGCAACAACCATCGTGTAGCTGCCCTCGGGCACACTGACTGTCTGTGGAGTCTTCTGCGAGTTGAGTATCACAATAATGTTCTTCCATGAGTCGCCGCCGGCATTGTCCTTAAGCTGATAAGCCACTACTCCTGCGGGAGCATCGAGGAACAATAGATTCTTTTTCACCTCGTCGGCAGAACCCATGCGGAAGGCTGGATGCTGCTTGCGCAGAGAGATAAGACCCGAATAGTAGTCGAACACCTGAGGATAGCGTTTCAGGTTGTTCCAGTCGAGACGGTTGATTGAGTCGGGCGAACGGAAGGAATTGTGAACGCCTTTCTTGTCGCGCAGCATTTCCTCGCCAGCAAGGATGAACGGTACGCCCTGCGAGGTGAGCACAGCTGTCTGGGCAAGAAGGTCGAGACGAATGAGTTCGTCATCGCCGATGTATGGGATGCTTGCACGCAGACGATCGGTGAGGCACATATCGTCGTGGCAACTGACATAGGCTATCATCTGCGACGGCTCGTTGGTCCAAGCCTTCTTTGAATAGTTAACCTTTGTCATGTCTATCTGCGGATGGCTGATTGCTCCGGCAATGCCAAACTTGATACTCTCCTCCAGTCCTGGCACTCCTGCAAGGAAACCACCCTTTGTATCATCCGAGAACGGACCACGCAAAGCATCGCGCATGTCATCACAGAACGCGCCAATGCCATTCAGTTCACGTGTGTTGACCTTCATGGCAAGTTTTTCCTGAGGATAAGCGCATGATCCGGCACTCCAACCCTCACCATATATATATATAGAAGGGTCGATTTTCGCTACCACATCGTGTATCTCGTTCATAGTCTCGATGTCGTGGATGCCCATGAGGTCGAAGCGGAAACCATCGATATGATATTCCTTAACCCAATACTCCACGCTCTCCTTCATAAAGTCGCGCATCAGTTGTTTGTCAGAAGCCGTCTCGTTGCCACAGCCAGAACCATCGGAGTATTTGCCTTCGGTTGTCTTGCGGAAGAAATAGTCGGGATAGGTCTTTTGGAAATTCGAGCCTTTGATGTCGAAGGTATGATTGTAGACAACGTCGAGAATGACACGTATGCCTGCCTTATGGAGAATCTGCACCATCTGCTTGAACTCACGTATGCGAGTCTTCGGGTCGGCAGCATTGGTGGAATAAGAGCCTTCGGGCACATTGTAGTTGAGAGGGTCGTAGCCCCAGTTGTATTGAGCTACATCCGTCTTCGACTCGTCAATCGAGGCAAAGTCGAACGATGGCAGTATGTGGATGGCGTTCACTCCAAGGCGGCGCAGATGGTCAATGGCGGCAGGTTCGGTGAGGGCAAGAAACTTTCCCTTGTTCTTTATGCCTGAGGAGAGGTCCATTGAGAAGTCGCGGTGGTGCATCTCATAGATGATAAGGTCGCAAGGATTCTTCAATGCCGGACGCACGTCGTCGGCCCAACCTTCGGGGTCGGTGTCTTTAAGGTCGACGATTGCTCCACGCTTGCCGTTAACGCCTACAGCCTTGGCAAAGACACCAGGAGTAATGTCGGGTTGCTCCTGATTGTAGACACTGAACACATAGTACTTGCCCTTGAGGTCGTTCTTTACTGTCAGCTTCCACTTGCCAGCGCCTACGCGCTTCATCGACTTCACAAGTTGCTCAGCCGTGTCGCTGTCATTATCGGTAATCACAACATTCACCTTTTTCACGTCGGGCGAAGTGGTGAGTTGGAATGTTGTTGCCTTTGGCGAATACTCCACTTCGTTGAAGGTCTGCGCCAGGGCGTAATGGCCGGTGCAAGAGGAAAGAAAGGAGAGGAGAAGGGTGCGAAATTTCATATTAGTTTTGGATGTATAAAAAAGAGTCCTACCCCAACCCATTCCACATAGGAATGGGGAGTGGTAAGCTTTTTAAAATTATTAATTTTTAATTAGTAATTGCTTCGGGTGGGTCTATTTACTTTCTCCCCGCCTCATCAATCAGTTCCTTCACCTCATCATTATATTCCTTGTCAGCGAGAAGCTGTTCTATTGTCATGTGCATGCGATAGCGCCAATAATGCTTCGGATTGGCAGGGATATTGATGCGCTCGGCATTGGCGTCGGCAAGGCGGATGCGCTCGTCGATGGCAAACCAATCCTGAAGCGAGAGGATGCATAACATTGAAGGCGAGGTGAGCTGACGTGACACTATATCACGTGCAAGCCAACCTGGGAGCGGATGAGGAGCAGCACCACTACGATAGAGCATTGTGTTGTAATACCTCTGTGTGCGGTCGTAGTCCTCGTCCCACCACTGGCGGAGTGTAGGCATATCGTGGGTTGACAATGTGCATACAGAGCGGTAGGGATTGCGCGAGAGATGTCCGAACTCCACACTGGGGTCCTTAGGCATCGACTGAAGCTCAAGGCTCAAGATGCGAAGCTCCTCCATTACCCACGGCACACAGTCGGGCACCATACCAAGGTCCTCAGCACATATCAGCATTCGTGTGGCCTGAGAAAGGATCGGAAGTTTCTTCATTGCCTCACGATACCAGAAGTCGTTGTTGCGATGATAGTAGTAGTCGTTGTAAAGGCGGTTGAAGGCTTCCTTGTCGTTCTGCCACAGAGCCTCATAGATGAAGTTGAGCTGTGCCGTGATGCGCGGATGGAACATATTCGGATTCTGGCGGTCGCGCACGAAGAGCACGTTCTCAACAAGGGCGTAGAGTCCGTCGCGCAGCCAAATGTCCTTCTCGGTGGTCTTGCCCTTAAAGACAGCCTCTATCTTGCGCTCAGTGTCGTACTCTGGTTTAAGCGAGAAAATGTCGTCGTGCTCATGCTGCAAGTATTTCTCCTTAACCTCCTCGGCGTGCTCCTTGAACACACGGTTGATAACCCAATCGGCTATGAACGGCCTGGTGAACAATTCCTCCTGAAAGTTCAGTCCGTAGCTCTGAATCTCTTCACGGGTCATGGCGAGAGCCGGCTGGAACTGTCCCAAGAGTCCGTGAACACAGTCGGTAGGTATTGCCCAAATGCGGAAGAAGCCGAGCACGTGATCGATGCGATAGGCATCGAAATACTGCTGCATGTTCTGGAAGCGGCGCACCCACCATTGGCAACCGTCGGAAATCATGCGGTCCCAATTATATGTCGGGAAACCCCAGTTCTGACCATTTACTGAGAAAGCGTCTGGTGGAGCACCTGCCTGTGAGTCGAGATGGAAGTATTCGGGTTCATGCCATACGTCGCAACCGTTACGGTTGACACCGATAGGTATGTCGCCCTTGAGAATTACACCACGTGCACGGGCATAGTCGTGGGCCGAGCGCATCTGCCTGTCGAGGATGAACTGCACGTAATAGAAGAACTCAACATTCTTGAACGCCTTGTTCTGCGGATTTGACAATGAGGCACGGTCGGCCTCATCCCACTGTGTGTGACCTTTCCACTTTGCAAATTCACATGTGCCGTTCTTGTCGCGCAGATAGCAATACTGAGCGTAAGGCACAAGCCAATGCTCCGTGCGCTTGAAGAACGCCTTGAACTCTTCGGATGCAAGCGCCTCCTTGCCTTCCTGCTTGAAGAGAAGCTGCAAGTATTTTGTCTTGGCCTTGTTCACACGCTCATAGTCAACCTGCGACAGACCGTTCAATTCCTCGCGAAGCACCTCGAAACGGTCGGCCTCAACCTTGTCCTTAAGTGCAGGCAACTGACGAAGGTCGCAATACTGTGGATGCAGGGCGAAGATGCTTATACATGAGTAGGGATAGGAGTCGGTCCAGGTGTGGGTGGATGTGGAGTCGTTGATAGGAAGCACCTGAAGCAGGCGTTGGTGGGTTTGTGCCACCCAGTCGATCATCAGCTTCAAGTCGCCGAAGTCGCCCACACCAAAGCTACCCTTCGAGCGCAATGAGAATACGGGAATAAGAGTTCCTGCCACTTTCGCGTCGTAAAGAGCGAAGAAAGCCTGATTGAGAACTTCAACACGTACCTCACCTTTCTGCAATGGCTCAACAGTGAGTGTGCGGTTCAGACCTGTCTCCCACTCCACTTCGCCCTTGTCGCCAAAAGCAACAAACTTGAATTCGAGGTTCACATTCTCGTCCTTGGCAACGGCTGATGTAGTGCGGCTGCGGTGGATTGAGGCAAAGAGGCTGTCGGCATCCAAGTCAACTATCCACTCGTTGTGGTTGTGCTCAACCATAGGCAGCGACTTGGCAAGATTCCAGCAACCCAAGACAGGCTGTGCTCCAACAATGTTAAGGCGCATACCAGAGCGCAACTGTGGCGCACGCACTGCAAGGCGTAATGTGGCTGAAGAGCCTGTAGCAGGCATGGGCGACTGCACACGGCGGTTAACGCAATCGGTGAAAGCCGAACTATATAGATATGTGTCGCCGGGGAAGTCGACCCAACGGTCGTTCACATCATAAAAGGTCGCCTTAGATGCGGTGAGGTCGAGACGGTGCATGACTGTCTTCCACTCTGAACATTTAATGCCACGGATGCTACGCACGCTGTAGAAATAGTCGTAGCGTGAGGCCTTATTGGGGTCAAGAGTAGTGTTCAATGTCCATGTCTCGCCGTCGTGGGTGGCCATAGCGAGCACCTGATACTGGCTCATGTCTGTTGCCTGGCTGTCGTCCTCGGGTGTGGGAGCGATATTGAGCAGCAGTTCGTCGCCATATACGGTGCGATATGGAATGCTGAATGTTACGTTCATATAGTTTTGGTATTATATAATGATTGTTTATATTTATTTTATAATAATGCACTGTTATTAGGCAAGGGTGCTTGATTTACGTTTGCAAATTTAGAAAAAAGATTTCTTTTGTAATATACATAATGTGGGCAAATACAGAAAATCGAATGTAAACGTTTGTAGGATTGCATGCGCAAGTCCTTTTTTTGAAAAAGATATACACCAAAATAGCAATAAAAAAGCAAGAGTAAGACATGAGAGATAATATTGTGCAAGTAAGCATGAGGATTCGGGAAAAACATTGTATATTTGCAATAAGAAACAAATGAATTGGGGATTATGGTAGAGACAAACGATAGACGATTGCCAGTAGGCATCCAGTCTTTTGAGAAAATAAGAAAGGAAGGATACCTTTATGTTGACA
>DAVZIG010000037.1:0-16503 GCA_052273435.1 Prevotella sp. | reverse complement strand
AAAAACCTGCATTTTTAGCGTATAATTGAGATAAATCAAGCCAAATAGCGGTTTTAACGGTTCTTTTAGACACAAACTAAGCAAAAAAAACAATGAAGTCGGAAAGCACCCGCTAACTTATCAGACACAACATTCAACGCCATCGACTTTTATGCATTTTCAAAGATACTACACACAATATCTACATATTATACAAATACACAAGAATATCAACATTTTGATTTTGCCCAATCTCCATTTGCACCTAATTCATCCTACGTCCATCATTCAATCATCATTCGATCATCATTCGATCATCATTCGATGGGTTCTCCGTTAATATAACGGAGAACCCATCGAAAGCCAATAATAAAAAAAGTACATCTTACCAATAAGAGGAAAAGCTATATAAATGGGGGGGGCAGTTCCATTTATACAGCTTTTATGACAGCAACTTAATTCATCAATTATTCAAACTTTCCTTATACCACTCGAAGAGTTTCTGAACACCATCCTCTATCTCAACCTTATGTGTCCAACCAAGAGAATGGAGCTTATTTACATCAATAAGCTTGCGCATTGTACCATCAGGCTTGGTGGTATCAAACTCCACATTGCCTTCGAAGCCAACGGCCTTAACTACAAGCTCAGACAATTCACGAATGGTAAGTTCCTTGCCTGTACCTACATTGATATGACAGTTGCGTATCTCACCAAGCGAAGGTATAGCACCTCCACGACCCTCAGAGTTGTTTCTGTCAACCAAGCCATCAGTCTTGGCACCATAGAATACGCTACTGTATTTCTCAACACCAATGATATCCTTGAAGTCAACATTTAGGAGAACATGCACACTGGCATCAGCCATGTCCTCACTCCAAAGGAACTCGCGGAGAGGAGTGCCTGTACCCCAAAGCACCACCTTATTATTATATATACCATAGAACTCCAATGTCTTTAGTATACGTTCATGGCTATTGTTTCCGTCAACATTGCCCTCACCGATAATAGCACGAAGCTTGTCTGTCGGGTTAATAGGACGCTTGTTCATATCAACCTCTATACTGCGCCAGTCGCCCTCATGAATGAGCTTTGCCAAATAAATCTTGCGCATCATTGCCGGAATCACGTGGCTGTTCTCAAGGTGAAAGTTGTCGTTAGGTCCATAAAGGTTTGTTGGCATAACTGCTATATAATTGGTGCCATACTGCAGATTGTACGACTCACACATCTTCAATCCAGCGATCTTAGCAATAGCATACTCTTCATTGGTGTACTCCAAAGGCGATGTCAACAAGCAGTCTTCCTTCATCGGCTGCGGAGCGTTCTTCGGATAGATACAAGTGGAACCGAGGAAAAGCAACTTCCTCACCCCATTCTTATAGGCATTCTCAATCACATTGCACTGCATCTTCATGTTCTGCATGATGAAGTCGGCACGATAGAGAGAGTTAGCCATGATGCCGCCCACAAAAGCGGCAGCCAACACAACGGCATCAGGACGCTCTTCGTCGAAAAAGCGTGCTACGGCCTGCTGGTCTGTAAGGTCCAATTCCTTATGGCTGCGGCCTACAAGATTGTTGTAGCCGCGGGCCTTAAGGTTGTTCCATATTGCGGAACCCACAAGTCCGTGATGTCCCGCAATGTATATTTTACTGTCTTTATTCATAACAATATGAGGTCCTCCCCAGCCCTCCCTCGTGGGGAGGGCTGGGGAAGTTTTTTTGGTTCATCCGGAATATGGAGTGGTTTGATTGTGACGACACAAGACTACGACTAACGACACCAGTGAATATGTCCATTTACAATCGTGTCACTAATGTCAGGAACTTGATATAAATATCTGTCGCATGTCTTGAAACAATCGTATCATGCCATGATATGACCGTATTATGCCTTGAAACATTCATATCATGGCATGATATGAATGTTTTTACTGGATGTAAATCACTCCAAAATATTCTGGATGAACTTTTTTTTACTTTACAATTCCCTTTTCCAAATACTCCGCCAAGTTCATTCTTACCTTGGCTGCTGCACCCTCCGACGCAACCTTCGCCATATCATGGTCAACCATGATCTTTACAAGCTGCTCGAAAGAGGTAGTGTTAGGATTCCATCCAAGTTTTTCTTTAGCCTTGGTAGGATCGCCCCAAAGATTCACCACGTCAGTAGGACGGTAGAAGTCGGGAGATACCTCAACGAGAATCTTGCCCACAAGATTCTCAGGTCCGCTTACGCATATACCTTTCTCGTTCTCATCCTTACCCTCCCATTTCAGCTCAATGCCTACATAACGAAAGGCAAGCTGCGCAAACTCACGCACACTGTGCTGGACGCCGGTAGCTATGACAAAATCCTCCGGCTTTGGTGCCTGGAGTATGAGCCACATACACTCAACATAATCCTTGGCATACCCCCAATCGCGAAGTGAGTCAAGGTTGCCGAGATAAAGTTTGTCCTGCAAGCCCTGTGCAATACGGGCAGCTGCAAGAGTAATCTTGCGCGTAACGAAAGTCTCGCCACGACGCTCACTCTCATGATTGAAGAGAATACCGTTGCAGCAGAACATGTTGTATGCATCACGATACTCCTTTATAATCCAGAAACCGTACTGCTTGGCAACAGCATATGGAGAGAAAGGATGGAATGGAGTTTCCTCGTTCTGGGGTACCTCCTCCACCTTGCCATAAAGTTCGGAGGTGGAAGCCTGGTAAATCTTACAAGTACTGCTAAGTCCCACTTTACGAACAGCCTCGATAATGCGGAGCACCCCCACGGCATCCACATCGGCGGTGAACTCAGGAGAGTCGAAGCTAACTTGTACATGGCTCTGTGCAGCGAGATTGTATATCTCAGTAGGACGCACATCAGACACAACGCCTACGATAGACATAGAATCACCAAGGTCGGCATAATGAAGGTGAAAGTGTGGTCTTCCCTCAAGATGAGCGATGCGCTCACGGTAATCAACTGACGAACGGCGAATGATTCCATGGACATCATAGCCTTTATCCAACAGCAATTCTGCCAGATAAGAGCCATCCTGACCTGTAACGCCCGTGACAAGGGCAATATTCTGTTTACTCATAAATAAAAAAATGCTTTTATGTTGTATGTGTGTTTTCAGTGGAGCAAAGCTTGGTGGCGCACTCCTTGATATCCTCAATATACTTTATTCATTAACGGTATAAATACATATTTTATTGCCTTTCTTCCGCAACAAATCCAATACAATAAACGGGTGTGATGTGTCCACATAGCCATAGTAAGCGTAAGCCATTACAAAAAAAGACAGGCATAAATAAAAAAGAGGACTTTACCTAAGTAAAATCCTCTCATAGAAATTGTTGATTGAATGTATGTGTGATCCGCATGGGGCTCGAACCCATGACCCCAACATTAAAAGTGTTGTGCTCTACCAGCTGAGCTAGCGGATCTCCGTATATGCTCTATGTTTGAAAGCGAGTGCAAAGGTAAGCAGTTTTTTTGAATTGTGCAAATTTTTCGCGACTTTTTATTTAATTATTTTTTCATCAATACCTACAAACAACAATATTTAGTCCGTTCTTTCTTTTATTTGATAAAATTGCAGTAATTTTGCATACCCAATAGGATAACACACAATAAGAAAGTAATCAAACAAAATATGTCAACTAATAACACATCTACTTCCGCCGCTGTATGGACAGAGGTGGAATATTCGGTACGCTGCATGAGTCCATACATCAGCACACCTATTTATATACCTGAAGAGACTTCGTATTTTCTGTGTCGTGAAGACGGAACACGCGAGCAACACCGCCTGACATTTGTGGTGTTCCGCGCAGAAGGAGCCGACGAGGATGACTGGGAAGATGACCCAATGATAGGACGTCTGCAAATAGGCGTACTCGGCGAAGGCGACGAGGAAGTAAAGCCAGTGGATGCAGTATATCTCGGTGTTGAGCCCGACCGCTTTGTTAAGGTGGTGCGCGACGACGAGAATGACATTGTGTTCGACTTCAGATGGAACTACGGCAAGGTTGAAATCGACCGTGCTGAGAAAACCGATGAAGGTTGGCTGCTTAAGAAAGACGACTTCAGCGAAGATGGAATTGCCGTGAGGCTTACCCCAAGAAAAGGCAATCCGTTCACACTGCGCCTCGTGATTCCTTACGTGGGCTTTGCCATCACAGACAAAGACGAGAACCGCCTGACGGGCGAGATTGAGATTACCCACAACGAGCTTGCCAACTACAATTATTCGTTTGTTGGCGATTCGTCGAACGACCGCTTTCAGCTTTCACTCGACGACAACAAGCTCAACTACATGTGCGTGCTCACTGAGGACGGCAGACTTTCTGTAAGAAACATGCGCGAGCGACTTGCCCTTGTCGACGAGATTGACGCAATGGGAAGTCTTGAGAGTTTGATGATGGGTGCCCACTCTGCTCTCATCAAAAACAAGTCGTCGCGTTGGCGCATACAGCTTACAGGTGAGGATGTTGAGGGCGCATCAGAGATAGAGGTGAACGGCAAGAGTCTTGCACGCTTCGCATTTGAGCAGTTCAACAGCGAGAACGTCGACGAGGACAACCTTGCACAACGCTTGATGCAGATGGAGCAGCGATATGCATTCCAATGGTATTGGCTGAACGAGGAAGACTGGAGCCACGAGAATCTCGATGGACTCATCGACATGGAGGGCCTTGACGAGGACCCTGAGAAGATGATGCGCCAAGCTCTGCTCTTCAACCGCTACGAGACATTTATGAAGCAGCTCACTGCCTTCTCGTTCGTATCACAGAAGAACATCCAGGGCGACCAGCTTCAAGCACGCAACAACAAGCGCAAGATTGCACGTTGTGTACGTCATTTGTTGGCCCATCGCGCTGGCGAGGAAAACATCTGGGAACTTGATGAGGAAGCACGCAAGGAAATACAACACTTCCATGACACATTCCATAGAGAGTTTGTTGCTGCTATGGAAGAGAAATAAATGAATTGAAAAACAGAAAAAGAACAGCTGATAATCATGATTTTATTGTCATGATTATCAGCTGTTCTTTTTCTGTTATATCATAGAATCTGCAACACCTCTTTTATGTCATCAATCTTCTTAAGTTCATCCATGATGATTTTCACCTCGCTACGATCATGCACACGAATTTCTATCTGACCATCGAAGATGCCTTCGTCACTCTCAATCGTCACTTTATGAATGTTGACATCGAGTTTATCCGAAATCACCTCAGACACATCATGAAGCATACGCTTGCGGTCGATACCGCGTATCTGAATGGTAGCGTCGAAATACATCACCTTATGCATATCCCATTTGGCATCGAGAATGCGCTTACCGTAGGTAGCCTTGAGCTTGGAAGCCACCAAACAGTCGCGGCGATGAATCTCTATGCGATTCTTGTTGTCGATATAACCCAAAATGTCGTCGCCCGGAATGGCATGGCAACAGGTCGGGAATATAAATTTTGTTATGTTCTCCTCGTTCACAATGACAGGCTTTTTCTTGTTGAAGCCCTCGCCTACTGTGAAATAATCATTTTTCTTTTCATCCTTCTTTTCGCCACGGTTGAGGAAAGGCATAAACTTGCGCCATCCACCGTTTGCCTCTGGTTTCTTCTCGCGCAACTCCTCAAGGTCTTTCTCGCCAAGGAGCACTGTACGCTTGCCAACAGCAAGGAAAAGATCGTCGGTTTTCTTAAATTCATGAAAGTCACACAACTTGGTGAGCACAGGAGTCGTCATTTCTAACTCATTCTTGCGCAACCAATCATCAAGAATCTGCTCTCCCTTCTTCTGCAACTCGCGGTTGTCGCGACGTAGAATGGCAAGTATCTTACCTTTTGCCTTGGCTGTAGACACGAAATTAATCCACGAAGCCTGCACATGCTGCGACTTGGAAGAAAGAATCTCCACCTGGTCGCCACTTTGTAGTTTGTGGCTCAACGGCACAAGCTTATGGTTGACCTTCGCACCTATGCAGTGTGAGCCGAGGAATGTATGTATTTGGAACGCAAAATCGAGAGCTGTGCATCCAGCGGGCATTGTCTTAATCTCTCCTTTAGGAGTGAACACGAATATCTCGCTTGCAAAGAGATTCAGCTTAACAGTATCGAGGAAATCCATTGCGTCGGGCTGTGGATCATCGAGGATTTCCTTGATTGTCGAAAGCCAATTATTGAGTTCAGTATCATCATTAAGTTCGGCAGGAACGCCGTCCTTATATTTCCAATGAGCAGCAAAGCCTTGCTCAGCCACTTCGTCCATGTGGTCGGAGCGAATCTGCACCTCTATCCACTTGCCTTGGTTGGACATTAGCGTAACGTGCAGGGCTTGGTAGCCGTTGGCTTTAGGATGGTTCACCCAGTCGCGGAGCCTATCGGGATGCGACTTGTATATTTGGTTTATCGCCACATAAATTCTGAAGCACTCGTTGATTTCCTCAGAACGTTCCTTGGGTGTGTAGACTATACGCACGGCAAGAATATCATAGATTTCCTCAAACGTAACGTGCTTGTTCTGCATCTTATTCCATATAGAGTAAGGACTCTTTACGCGTGCCTTGATGTCGTATTGTATTCCCATTCGGTCGAGAGCCGCGCGTATGGGCTTTGTGAAGGTAGCGAATATGAAGTCGAGTTGCTCCTGAGTGTCGGCAAGCTTACCCTTGATATAGTTGTATTCTTCGGGATGCTCGTAGCGGAATGACAGGTCCTCGAGTTCGGTCTTAATCTTGTTGAGTCCCAAACGGTTGGCAAGCGGAGCGTAGATATAGAGAGTCTCTCCCGCTATCTTGTACTGCTTGTTGGCAGGCTGCGACTGGAGAGTGCGCATATTGTGAAGTCGGTCACAAATCTTGATAAGTATTACTCGGATATCATCGCTCATCATGAGCAGAAGCTTCTTGAAGTTCTCAGCTTGGGCAGAAGCCTGGTCTCCGAAGATACCTCCCGAAATTTTGGTAAGTCCATCCACGATTTGCGCTATCTTAGGTCCGAAGATATTCTCCATATCCTCGACCGTATAGTCGGTATCCTCCACTACATCATGTAGCAAAGCCGCGCAAATGCTCGTAGATCCAAGCCCCATCTCCTCTACTGCAATGCGAGCCACTGCAATAGGATGCATTATATACGGCTCGCCTGAAAGCCGCCGCACACCTTTATGGGCCTGCCGGGCGAAGTTGAAGGCTTTAGTAATTATATCCACCTTTCTGCGGTGGGGTGATGCGAGGTAAATATCAAGCACCTCTTTAAAGGCTCCTTCGATAAGCATATCATCGGCAGTCTCTCTCTGTTGGTCTTTCAATTTCTGGTCGTCCATGATACAGGTCTCCTATAGTTTAATGTTGATTTAGGTATAAACCAAAAAAGGAGGGGTCGCGCCTTAGATATAAATCATATTAAATATCCGAGGCGCGACGCCTCCTATCCTGATTGTTGTTGTTTATTTAATGCGTATTTTCTTGCCTGCACGTATGCTGCTTCCACTGATGTTGTTCAGCTTCTTCAGCTTCTTAACGGTAGTTCCATTACGCTTGGCTATCTCCGACAATGTGTCGCCCTGACGTATTGTAACGTTGCGTCCGCCACGACCGTTTCGCTTATTCTTCTTGCGCTGACCATTGCGAGAGTTCCGGCTCGAAGAAGAACCTTTACTTCTCGACGAGCTTGAAGTACGGCGGCTGTATGTAGGTACATCATCGTTCACTTCCACCTCTGTACGCTTAGAGAGAAGTTCTTCCGGGCGGTAGGCATAGATAGAGTCCTCGTTGTCGATGAACTTGCCAACATACGAAGCAGGCAGTCTGAGAGCCATTGGACGTGTGTCGCCGTTGACGATATTGCGACGGTATTGCGGGTTGAGCTGCTTCACTTGTTCTACATCCAAGCCAAGCACTTTGGCCACCTGCTCAAAGTGAACGTTGCGGTTTACAACCACAGTGTCGGTTTTCTCGGGCAGATCAGCCTCCATCGGGCAGATGTTATGATCGCAATAGTAGGTCATGATATAGTTGGCGGCGATGAAAGCCGGCACATAACCTCTTGTCTCCTTGGGCAGGTATGGATAAATCTGCCAATAGTCTGTGGCACCGTTAGAGCGATGTATAGCCTTGTTGATATTCTCTGGTCCGCAGTTATATGCAGCAATCACAAGGTTCCAGTCACCGTAAATCTTATACAAGTCACGCAGATAGTGTGCTGCCGCATAAGATGCACGCACCGGGTCGCGACGCTCATCAACAAGCGAGTTCACCTCAAGTCCATAGCGTTTGCCAGTGGCAAGCATAAACTGCCAAAGTCCTGTTGCACCCACACGCGACACGGCATTAGGATTAAGTGCCGACTCAATAACTGGCAGGTACTTTAGTTCGAGTGGCAATCCGTAAGCCTCAAGAGCCTCCTCGAAGGTAGGCATATAGAAATTCTGCGCACCGAGCATTATACTAACAGAGCGGCGCAGGCGGCTGCTGTATCGGTCGATAAACTTCTGCACAACATCGTTGTAGGGAAGCTCTATCACCGACGGAATGCGCGCCAAGCGCTCCTTGTACACTTCCTTGCTGTACACCGGATTAATGTCGGGCATGTTGCAGTCGGTTCCAATCTTCAAGTATGTCTTGCTGTTGTAAGCTGTAAGCAGCGAGTCATACTCACATGTCATTGCCTCAGGCAGGTCGATGACTTCCTTCTTGCCCTCGGCATCGGTCACAGTGATTTCTGTTTCGTCGTCGTCGCTCTGCGCGAGGACTGGAGTAGAGAAGCCAAGAATCACTGCGGCAATCAATACTAATGTCTTTTTCATCAAAATATTTATACTATTATTTTCGTCTAAAAATTCAAGCTGAAGCTCATACCCAGGCTGTTTGCCCTTAGCGGGTTGCGCTCGCGTTCATTATTTATTATAGTAGGCTCAACCTTTAGGCTGAGGTCCTTCGAGATGTCAAATTCAGATAGCGACGCATCGACATAAGCATCCACCACACTCAAGGCGTAAACGCCCACAAGGCAGAAGAAGCTAAGGTCGCGCCAACGGCGAAATCTGTCCTTGCGCTTGCGGAACAGTTCCTGATAGCGCTGTATGTTGGATTCGTCGATTTTTGCGCCAAGATGCAGAAACTGGTTATAGCTCTGCGTATTTGGGTCGTCGTCCATAATATCCATATAGGCCTGCGAGTAGTCACGGAACATTTGGTTGTTCCATCGCATGGCATAGGCACATCCCACAAAGCCACCATATACTATAGGCACCTTCCAATACTTGCGGTTGTAAATCTGTCCGGCACCAGGCAGTACAATGGCAAGCCACATGGCACGCTTTGGGTTAGGACGCCATGTCTTCCAGTCACGGTGCTTGCGCATACTGACAGTATCTGTCTGCGCGAGCATCCGCAGTGTGTCTTGCTGTGTGAATATAGCCGACACGGAGTCATTGGTCGGCTTCATATCGGCAACGGCAGTTTGTGCTGCCGCGTTAATGGCCGTCATAATCATGCAAGCAGCCACAAGCAATGTCTGGAATATGTATGACTGAATAGTTTTCACTGTCGTTGTTTACTGTTGTTTCATTTTATCGAACACACTCATGATGCGCTCGAGTTCCTCCTCATTGTCGAAGGGAATGGTGATTTTGCCCTTGCCCTTTGGCGAACATGTCATCTGCACCTTTGTCTGGAGGAAATCGGAAAGGCAGTTACGCAGCACATTGAACTCCTCAGGAAGCTTGGCCTTAGCAACAATCTTCTTGCGCCCGCTTTCCACATCCTCACCATTCTTGAGCATCTGTGCCATCTCCTCAACCTTGCGCACTGAGTAGCCATGCTTCAACACTTCGTTGAAAAGCTTAATCTGCAGCGACGGCGAGTCCACGGCAAGCAGGGCACGTGCATGTCCCATGTCGATTTCCTTCTTTTGCAGGGCAATCTGCACCTGGGCAGGAAGGCGCAACAACCGCAAATAGTTGGTTATGGCTGTGCGGCTCTTGCCCACTCGCTCCGACACTTTCTCCTGAGTCATTCCATCAGCATCGAGCAAATGCTCATAGGCGAGAGCAATCTCTATGGCGTTGAGGTCCTCGCGTTGAATATTCTCCACAAGAGCCATCTCCATGATGTTCTCGTCGCTTATAGTGCGTATGTAGGCAGGTATGGAGTAAAGTCCGGCCAATTGCGACGCTCTCCAACGTCGCTCTCCGGCGATAATCTGATAACGTTCCTCGTCGATTTGTCGCAGCGTGATAGGCTGTATGATGCCTATCTGGCGTATGCTTGATGCAAGCTCCTGCAGCGACTCTTGGTCAAACTCTCGTCGCGGCTGATTAGGATTAGCCTCAATTTGTCCAAGCGGAATCTCGTTGATGGTAGAAGAGCCTTGGGTGCGCACTCCACCAGTATCTATGAGAGCGTCAAGCCCTTTGCCTCCTTCAATATCATCGAGTCCGCGTCCGAGCACGCTTCTATTGTATTTCTTGTGTACTGCCATTATTGTTCGTTGGGCGTTTCGTTCTTGTTGATAATTTCCTTGGCAAGTGCCATGTGGTTCTTAGCGCCAACCGAGTCGGCATCATATAGAATCACCGGGAGTCCGTGACTTGGGCTTTCGCTAAGCTTCACGTTGCGCTGAATGACGGTCTTGAACACCAATTCCTGAAAATGGCGCTTCACCTCATCATAGATTTGGTTGGCGAGTCGAAGGCGTCCGTCATACATTGTAAGCAGGAATCCCTCTATTTCGAGTCCTGGATTAAGTTTGCTCTTGATAATCTTTATCGTGTTGAGCAGTTTGGTGATGCCCTCAAGCGCAAAGTATTCACACTGCACGGGAATAATCACCGAGTCGGCAGCAGTAAGAGCGTTGACGGTGATGAGCCCCAACGACGGACTGCAGTCGATAAGAATGTAGTCGTAGTCGTCGCGTATCTTGTCGAGCATGTTCTTGATTATGCGCTCGCGGTTCTTGAGGTTGAGCATTTCTATCTCTGCGCCCACAAGGTCGATATGGCTGGGAATGATGTCAAGTCCATTTATATCGGTTGTATACACAGCGTCGCGCACATCAGCGTGATCTATTATACATTCGTAGAGCGAGCAGTCAATTTCCTGAATATCCACTCCAAGTCCACTTGAAGCGTTTGCCTGCGGATCGGCGTCAACTACGAGAACAGTCTTCTCGAAAGTAGCAAGCGAAGCCGCGAGATTAATCGTTGTTGTTGTCTTTCCAACCCCACCTTTCTGGTTGGCGAGTGCTATTATCTTTCCCATTTACATCAAAATTATTTGGCAAAGTTACATATTTTATGTGAGATACGGCTCGTTTAAACCTTTTTTCGTACATTTGCAGATGAAATAAAGACAAATTTATGAATATTAAAAGACCGTTAATACTTATTTCCAATGACGACGGCTATCATGCCAAGGGAATAAACCAACTCATAGCTATGCTGCGCGACATGGCAGACATTATAGTATGTGCACCGGAATCGGCACGCTCGGGATTTGCCACAGCCTTCTCAGCCACAGTGCCTTTGCGACTTAAACTTCGTCGCAAGGATGATAGCATGGAGATGTGGTCGTGCAACGGAACACCTGTCGACTGTGTGAAAATAGCGTTGCAGGAACTATTTGCCGACCGCCAACCCGACATGGTGATAGGCGGCATAAACCATGGCGACAACGCCTCGGTCAATGTGCATTACAGCGGCACTATGGGTGTTACACTCGAGGGTTGCATGAAATACATTCCTTCTGTAGGCTTCTCATTGTGCGACCACCGCGACGATGCTGACTTTGAGCCACTTCGACCATACGTTAGAGAGATTGTGGCAAAGGTATTGAAGGAAGGACTGCCTAAGGGAGTGTGCCTTAACGTAAACTTCCCTAAGCTCAAGGAGTTCAAGGGAGTGAAGATGTGTCGCATGGCTTACGGCACATGGTACAACGAGTGTGTGAAAATGCAGCATCCACATGGTTACGACTATTTTTGGATGACAGGCTCCTACCGCAACGACGAGCCTGAAGCAGAAGACACCGACAACTGGGCTTTAACCCACGGATATGTGGCAATAACACCCACACGCATCGACGTGACAGACTATGAGCTGCTGAAGAGCTGGAAATTATAACATCAGATCCAAACAATGAAATATTACTTGATAGTTGGCGAAGCCTCTGGCGACTTGCACGCTTCGCATCTTATGAGGGCACTCAGCCAGACCGACGACAATGCTGAGTTTCGCTTCTTCGGAGGCGACCTCATGTCGGCTGTTGGCGGCACGCGCGTTAAGCACTACCGCGAGCTTGCCTATATGGGATTCATACCCGTATTGTTGCACTTGCGCACTATATTCCGCAATATGGCCATGTGCAAGCGCGACATAGTGGAGTGGCAGCCAGATGTGGTGATACTCGTCGACTATCCTGGCTTCAACCTCGACATTGCTAAATACGTACATGCCAAGACCGACATTCCTGTATATTACTATATCTCGCCCAAGATATGGGCTTGGAAGGAATGGCGCATAAAGAGCATAAAGCGCGACGTTGACGAGATGTTCTCCATCCTGCCTTTCGAAGTGCCTTTCTTCGAGCTGAAACACCACTATCCTATCCATTATGTTGGTAATCCTACTGCCGAGGAAGTGAGACAGTTCCAGAGTACTTATCACGAGACTAAAGCTTCTTTCTGCCAACGCCACGGCTTAAACGACAAACCTATAATAGCTCTGCTTGCAGGCAGCCGACGCCAAGAGATTAAAGATAACCTGCCCGCTATGATAGAGGCAGCAAGCCGCTACCCCGACTATCAGCTTGTGCTTGCAGGAGCACCGGGCATACAGAAAGATTATTACGGGCAATTCATTAGTGGAAAGAATGTTGCGCTTATCGACAACGACACCTATGCCCTACTCTCGCAAGCCCGTGCCGCTGTCGTGACAAGTGGTACGGCTACACTTGAGACAGCCCTATTCAATGTGCCACAAGTGGTGTGCTACGAGACACCTCTGCCTAAACTGATAGCCTTCCTCCGCCGCCATGTGCTGAAAGTGAAGTATATTTCGCTTGTCAACCTGATTGACGACAGCGAGGTGGTGAAAGAACTTGTGGCAGACACTTTCTCTGCCGACAACATAGCACATGAATTATCGCTATTATTGCCCGACAGCATAGAGCGTGGCTGCATGCTCGAAGGTTATGAGCGAATAATGGAGAAGATTGGCGAGGACAGCCCGTCGAACAGTGCGGCACATATCATTTATGAGCTGATTAAGAGATAAAGCATCCACTCACTAAAGCATCAAAATCAATTGACAACAAAATGGTGTGTCAAGAGTCGTTTTTTCTGACTTTTGACACACCATCTTTTATCCACAATATTTCCCAACAAAAGCCTTCACCTTTTTTATATACTCCTCACGATGGTCGCGATAGGCAAAGGCATGCTTACTGCCTGGAGCAATCCACAGTTGCTTAGGTTGAGGTTTAGCCTCATAAAGCGGATAAACCATCCATGTCGGCACAAAGGTATCCTTATCACCATGAATGAAGAACATTGGCTTCTTGCATTTGGCTACCTGCTTCAATGGTGAGGCTTCCTTGAAGTTCCAACCATACTTAGCCTGTGTCAGCCATGAGGCTGTATATAGCAAAGGGAATTCCGGCAACGAGAAGCGGCCACGCAACTCATGGGCAAACTCATCCCAAGCACTCGTATAGCCACAATCCTCAACGAAGCACTTCACATATTCGGGGGTATGCTCGCCACTTACACACATCGTAGTGGCAGCACCCATAGATATGCCATGCACCACAAGACGCATGGAGTCGCCTACCGCAGAGAATATGTTTGGCGCAAGATCTATCCACTTCAATACATCCAGACGGTCAAGCCATCCCATCTGTATATCGTCGCCTTGCGACAGCCCGTGTCCATGAAGGTCGGGCAAGACTACATTATAATGCATCTCCTTATTATATATGCGGGCTATATGCAGCATGTCAATGGAATTGTTAGTATATCCATGCACCACAACAGCCGTTCTCCCATCTGCCTTGCGCGACTTTATGCACACAGCATGCGCACGCAAGCCATCCGGCATAATAGCAAACGTGTCGCTCCAAGCTCCATCTGTCTTGATGCTGTCGAGCCAGGGTTTCAATTCAGGATACCAATCCATTGCCTTGCCCCAATTCTTGCGGTGAGACTCCGGCACACTCTTCAATGCATAGTCTACAAGATAAAACGAGCCGTAGGTTGTGGCTGCAGCAAACGCCACAACCAAGGCAACCAACGAATATATCAATTGTTTTTTCATACTATTCATTTTTCTACAACAAACATCACTTCACAGCCTCAACCGTATATCCGGCACTCTGCAAGAGCTTCAATATTCCCTTGTCACCAGGCAAATGTCCTGCACCAACAACAAAGAGTGTAGGAGCGGCAGACATAATGACAGGCATCTTCTTTGCCCAGTCGTTGTTGCGGTTGTTTATCAGGACATCATTCTCCTCGGGAGTGGCATCGCATGTGGCAGAGAGTTTCTCATTCATCACGTCAGCGAGCGCATTAACATCCTGGGCATAATAGGCTTTAGCCATGCGCTCGGTGAGCAGTGCATAATACTCAAGATTACTAAGGAAGCAGTCGAGCTGCACCACCTGACGGTCGAGAGGAGTACCAAAGAGCACGCCTGCCTCAAAAGCCACAGTCTCAAGTCCGCCTACAATCTTGTTCTTGTTCTTGGCCTGAGTTTGGAAATACTGGTCAATAGTGTTTGTAGGATCAAATTCCCCCATGTGAGCCTTGAGATATTGCAGCATGGTCAACTGAGTAAGAAGAGCAGCAGGCGAAAGAATCGACAGTTGCTGTTCCACGATAGGGTTGCTGAATCCTACACCCATAAGACTTGTCACAACATTATCCAGACGCTTATACTGGTCGGCCGTAAGAACAGTCTTCAATGTCTTTCCCTCAGGCAACATCATCTTGCTCTGCATCTGTCGCAAAGTGTCGGGGTTGAGCATATCATCCCACTTTATCTCGCCATACACCTGCGACGTTGCATCAATAGCCTGTTGCACACCAGCCACTTTGTCTACGAAAGAAGTGTTGGCTATATGAAATGTTCCAAACACATACGAAGCCTGCTTAAGACCATTGCCCGACACACGATACAGCAACTGGGCATCGGCGCCTACAACGGAAATTAAGGCAAAAAATAAAAATGCAAATAATTTCTTCATATTATTTATTGTTAAATGATTTTCATTATTTTGTAAAATAGAGGTTTTTACGTATTTTTGCATATTGTATTGTCACATGCCTTTACGCACTGTATGATATATTAACTATAAAAGAGACAAATTATTTTAATAACTAACTAAAAAATGGACAATCTCAAACAAATTATCGGCCATTTCCAAATCAATGGCACCGTGGCAGAGGTGAAGCCTCTCGGCAACGGACTCATCAACGACACTTACAAAGTGAACACCGTTGAGGACAACGCTCCTGACTATGTGCTCCAGCGTATCAATGACTCTATATTCACCGACGTAGACCTCTTGCAGCACAACATCGAGGAAGTGACAACACACATACGCGAGCAACTTGTAAAAGAAGGCGCCGATGATATCGACCGTCGTGTGCTCACATTCATCAAAGCCGACAACGGCAAGACCTACATCAAGGACGAGGAGGGCAAGTATTGGCGCATCTCTATGTTCATTCCTGATGCTGTGACCGTGGAGACTGTCAACCCTGAATACTCTTACCATGCAGGTAAGGCCTTCGGCAAGTTCGAGGCTCAGGTGGCTGACATCACCGACCATCTCGGTGAGACAATCCCCGACTTCCACAATATGGAACTTCGTCGCGACCAGCTTCGCCAGGCAGTCAAGGAAGACCGTGCAGGACGTGTTGCTGGTGTACAGGACTTTATCGACGAGCTTGAGAAGTATAGCGAAGAAATGTGTCTTGGCGAGCGTTTGTTCCGTGACGGCAAGCTTCAGAAGCATGTATGCCACTGCGACACCAAGGTGAACAACATGATGTTCGATAAGGAAGGACGTGTGCTTTGCGTCATCGACCTCGACACTGTTATGCCTTCACTCTTCGTCAGCGACTACGGTGACTTCCTTCGCACAGCTGCCAACACTATCGCCGAGGACTCACCAGAGTTTGAGAAGATAGACTTCCGTATGGACATCTTCGAGGCTTTCACACGCGGCTATGTAGAGTCGGCATCTTCATTCCTCACTCCACTCGAAATCTCTCTCCTGCCCTATGCTGCCGAGCTGTTCCCATATATGCAGGCTGTACGCTTCCTTTGGGATTACCTCAATGGCGACCACTACTGGAAGTGCAAGTATCCTGAGCACAACCTTGTGCGTGCCAAGAACCAGTGGCACCTCTTCCTCAAGGCTAAGGAGCATGAGGCAGAGATGAAGCAATTCATCGAGGGACTGAACAAATAATAGAACAACTGAACAAACAGAATAGAATTAGGGGGTACGGTTTTTAA
>DAVZIG010000036.1:0-19308 GCA_052273435.1 Prevotella sp. | reverse complement strand
TCCGTATGCTTGCCTCAGCGTATGCAGCATCCACATATTTCTGCATCACGTCGATAGCTATATTGTCTTGCGCCTTCTGCATAGCCGTAGCAGAATAGTCACGGCTCAACCGGGCTTGCCTGAAAGCATTGATGGTGGCGAAACCATCAAACACATTCAGCTCGGCATAAAGCTGATAGTAGTTGTTGAATGTCGTCACATTATTATATGTATTAGTCTCAGGGTCGATGTTTCGTCCCCAAGCATACTGGCCCTGCACTCCACCTGCGACGGTGGGCAAGAAAGCGGCAACGGCATGATGATAGTCTTGCTTACGTTGATGGGCATTGATAGTCTCACGCTTCACATCCGTAGCATGCCCTACGGCATACTTCATGCAGTCGTCAAGGCTCCAGCTTTGTGCCGAAGCGCCAGATGCAAGAAGCATCCATCCTATCAGTATAATTATTCTTTTCATAATCGTCCTTATTTTGACATTATAAGGACAAGGGCTGTGCCAAAACTACAATTCTACTGATAGTCAAAAGATTAGCACAAAAGGCTTATAAAACAAAATGTCCAACAATTAGACACAGCTGTCTAATTATTGGACAAAGAATATATAATATCAAATGTTTATTCTCATTCAGGCTCATGCTCCTTCGTCACATACCGTTGCCAATAGGCAATAAGGAGCGTTGTGAGAGGCAATGCAATTATCAGTCCGATGAATCCAAGCAACGCACCCCATACCGAAAGCGAGAGCAACAGTATGGCAGGGTTCAATCCCATTGCCTTGCCCATGATTTTAGGCGTAACTATCATATCTGTTATTATCTGCACAACAATGAACAGTCCCACAGCCAAACCAAATACCATCCAGAAGTTCTGCCCCGTATCGGCTGCCTTAAGCATAGCAAGGAAAGCCGTTGGGATAAGTGCAAAGGTGTGAAGATAAGGCACAAGATCCATCACACCGATAAGAATGCCAAGACCTATAGCCATCGGAAAATCCATTATGCTGAAGCCTATGCAGAACATTATACCCATACACAATGCCACAAGACTCTGACCACGGATATAGTTGTTAAGCTCTCGTTCCACATCAACAGCAAGCTCACACCAAAAGGGACGGTTCTTTTTGGGGAATATCTTTATCCAGTTGCTCGTGAGAAACTCATAGTCGAGCAATATGAAGAACATATATAATAAGGTGATACACGATGCCACGACACCCTTTATTATATACGCTGTCTGTCCTATCACGGCAAACACCTTGGGCATAGTGGTCCTCAATGTCTCCTTAAAGTCCGAACTCTTGAAGAATTGCTCTATCTCCGTCTGGTTGTCCTCAATCCAACGCTTCACAAGCGTGGTAAGGTCGTTGGTGTGTGTAGTCTGATGCAACCAGTGCATCAGATAGCTGTATAGTTTATGAAACTGGTCGAACATGGGTGGGATGATGAAATACACCATCAGTCCTATCACACTCAGCACTGCAAGCATAGCTATTATTATTGCCAATGCCCTCACCTTGACGTGCATCTTATACTGAATGAACTTCACCATCGGATATAGCAGATAGGCAAAGAGCCACGCTATGAAAAACGGCAAAAGCACACTGCTCAGATAATTGGTGATGTAGAGCACGGCGAGCACAAGCGATCCAACTCCTACCCACCGCACAAGTTTGTCGAATGTTATCTTTTCTGACATAAAACTCTATAATTATGAATCAAGAACTAATAGTCCAATAGAATAAGGAAAAATCCCAACTCTTAGTCTTTCAACTTATTATAGCACTCTCGGCACAGCGGTTCATACTCAGCCTGCTCGCCAATAAGCACTCTATTATCATTGTGAACAAGACGATGACTGACATAAGCAAGCGAGCCACACTTGACACAAATGGCATGAACCTTGGTAACATCGTCGGCAACGGCACATAGTGAAGGGATTGGTCCGAAGGGGATGCCCTTGAAGTCCATATCGAGACCTGCGATAATCACACGCACATTGCTGTCAGCAAGCTCATTGCACACATCCACGAGATTCATGTCGAAGAACTGAGCCTCGTCAATGCCCACCACATCTATGTCAAACTCACCATCCTTGGTTCTGGCAAGCGACGTGATGATGTCCGACGCCTTGGCTATCGGTGTCGAAGGAATCTCGTTGCGGTCGTGGCTCACTACATTAGCCTCAGAATAACGTGTGTCAATCTGCGGCTTAAAGATAACAACTCGCTGACGTGCGAACGTGGCGCGTTTCATACGGCGGATCAATTCCTCGGTCTTTCCCGAGAACATCGACCCACAAATCACTTCTATTCTACCTTGGCGATGCTTCTCGCCCACTAAATATTCTGTCATGATAGGTGCAAATTTACAAAGACGTTTTAAAAATTGCAAAGAAACACCATTATTTTTTGCCATTCTTAGAGAATATAGCTATATTTGTTGCCTAATATGGGTATATTGTATATTGTGCCCACTCCGGTGGGAAATATGGAGGACATGACAATGCGTGCCATCCGTATATTGAAAGAGGCCGACCTGGTGCTTGCCGAGGACACGCGCACATCAGGCATACTACTGCAACACTTCGGCATTAAGAACCGCCTTGTGTCGCACCACAAGTTTAATGAGCATGGTACAAGTGCTGGAATTGTGGAGCGTCTGAAGGCGGGCGAGACCATTGCGCTCATAAGCGACGCTGGCACTCCAGGCATTAGCGACCCAGGGTTCTTCCTCGCTCGCGAGGCTGCAAAGGCTGGCATCACGGTGCAATGCCTGCCAGGAGCCACGGCTTTCGTTCCTGCTATAGTGTCATCAGGATTGCCATGCGACCGTTTCTGCTTCGAAGGCTTCCTTCCACAGAAGAAGGGACGACAGACATTGCTCGACTCATTACAAACGGAAACTCGCACCATGATATTCTATGAGTCGCCCTACAGACTGGTGAAGACGCTTGAGCAGTTCGCTGCCACATTCGGTGAAGACCGTCAGGCAAGTGTTTGCCGCGAGATATCAAAGCTACACGAGGAAAGTGTGCGCGGCTCACTGAAGGAAATCATTGTTCATTTCCATGAGACTGAGCCTCGTGGCGAAATAGTCATTGTTGTAGCAGGATGCGGAGAGGGCGATATGTCAGCATTGAAAGCTCTTAAAGCCCAAGCCAAGGAAAAGAAACCCAAACTGAGCAATAAAGAACGCTATGCTCTGCGCGAAGCCGCTCCGCAAGAGTTCAAGAAGAAGAAGTTTAGGGAGGAATCCGAAGAATAAACATTCTGAAGAAAAAAACTGAACAATAAAAAAGAACAGAATAATTAACCAAAACCCAAACAAATATGAAAAATTTGTCGTTTTTACTATTTGCATTGGCATTTACGTTGTTCGTATCATGCGGAAACAACGACAAGAAGCCACAAACTGAGAAATTCGAACAGAACGATTCTCTCCAAAAGATCATCTCGCAGAAGGACAATGAAATCAACGACATGATGGAAACCTTCAACCAGATACAGGAAGGACTGCGCGAGATTAACGAGGCTGAAAACCGCGTAAACATCGTGAAGGATGGCGAAGGTGCCAACAAGCGCCGCCAAATTGTGGAAAACATTCAGTTCATTCAGAACACTATGAAGCAGAACCGTGCGCTCATAGAGAAGCTGCGCCAGCAGATGCGCGAGTCGAGCATTAAGGGCGACAATATGCGCAAGAGCATCGATGCCCTCGTGAAACAGCTTGAAGAGAAGGACCAGCAGTTGCGTCAGCTACGCGCCGAACTCGACGCTAAGGACATTCATATTGCCGAACTTGACAAGACTGTGAGCACACTCAACGACAACGTATCGTCGCTCACAAGCGAGTCAGCACAGAAGACAGAGACTATCAACGCCCAGGACAAGCAGATCAACACGGCATGGTTTGTATTCGGCACTAAGAAGGAGCTTAAGGCACAGCACATCATCGATGGATCACGCGTACTGGAGTCAAACTTCAACAAGAATTACTTCACTAAGATTGACATTCGCGTGGAGAAGGAAATCAAGCTCTACTCTAAGTCGGCCAAGATTCTCACCATGCACCCGTCAAGCTCTTATACTCTGCAGCAGGATGCCAACAAAATGTATGTTTTGCGCATCAACAATCCGCAGATATTCTGGTCGACAAGCAAGTATCTTGTTATTCAAGTGAAATAATATTAAGGACGTTATTAGCATATAAAAAAGGAAGTCAACCTTTTCATCTATACACAGATGGAGGCTGACTTCCTTTTTTTCATATTACAGAAATACTTATCAGAATTGATTTATAGAAACTATTTGTAAAAAAACCAATCCAAAACAAGCACTTAACCAAGTTCTATTCCAACGGTTCTGTCTTCAGTTCAACGATAGATCCGGTTGCTGGGTCAAGCACAATGTGTGACGTGAACTTACGTCCGAAGAGTGCCCCATTGAGCATTTCCACCTTTCCGAACTGTGCAGCGTCTGTATCAAACGAACCTATTGACTTGCCTTTGGCATCAACCACATTCAATCGGATCTTGCCAGGGATATTCACTCCAAGCAAGAAATCATCTTTCAGCTTGTCTGCCTTCGCAGCATCCTCAGGCAATTTGCCAAACACGCCCTCGTCCTCTATATCCACATAGTAAGGCTCACCCGAGAAATCATCTGCCGTTGTCAATCCAAAACGCTTGGAGAATCTGAACAGCAGCTTATGCTTATCTGTACGCTCTGGCACAAATGTCACTACAGTCTCAGTGGTGTCAACAGTCGTTGTGCCAGTGAAGAGCTGCATAAGAGCACGCTCCTGAGTATCAAGCTGACTGTACATCAGTCTAAGCTGTTCGCCATCCTTAGGCAGGTTGTCTGCCTCACCACGAGAGAGCTGGTTGCGTGAGTCGCGTATGTCATAGATTTCCTGGGCAACAAGCTGGGCCATCTTAGGCAGGTTGGCAGCCGTGAGGATATCCTGGCTCATATAGTCGCGTGGATTGAGTGGAGCCGGCTTGGAAGCCTGGCGATACTGCTTAGGCTTGGGGCTTGCAGGAGCCTTGGTGTTGATAGCACGCAGAGTGCCATTGGCATCGCAGTCTACTGACAGCACACTATGTTTCTTGTCCACAGCAACAGAGAACTGCTTGTCAGTATCGGGTCGTCCCTCAGTGAGGAAGCTCACACCCACAATACGATAAGAAGTCTGAGCCGTTGTTGTTCCAGCTTTTTTGAAGTAGAGTTCAGAGTAGTCGGCAAGCTGTCCAGGTTCTGTTGAGGTCTTCTCCACCAATACCTGCATGCGCACCGCTGTCTTGGGCAGATAATATTTCAGTCCGTCCACCTGTTTCTCACCTCCTGCCATAGCCGAAGTGGCGGCAATGGCAGAAAGGACTATTGATGATAGGATTTTTTTCATATAGTTTTATTGTTGTTTAAATATAAATCAATACAATGCCTTGAATGCCTCAGGCAGCGCATTAATGATGTCGCTTGCCACTAAGCTCTCCTTTCCAATACGCGAGGCAGCGATATCGCCGGCGAGTCCATGCAGATACATACCAGTGAGACATGCGTTCTTGCGCGAATAGCCACGTGCCAACAAAGCTGTTATGATGCCAGTGAGCACATCACCCGACCCTGCTGTCGCCATTCCAGAATTGCCGGTTGTGTTGAACACCACTCCCCCATCTGGCAGACATAGTGCCGAATAATGACCCTTGAGCAATATATAGGCACGCAGACTCTCAGCCATGTCGCAAGCCACCTTCAAACGTTCGCTGTCGCTATGACATGTGGTGGATGCAAGACGGTCGAACTCGCGCGGATGTGGAGTCATAATCATATTGCTTGGCAACTGGCTTATCCATGTGCCATGAGAGCCAAGCATATTAAGAGCGTCAGCATCAAGCACTACCGGACACTGTGTCTGCTGCAACTGCGACATAAGGGCAAGAGCAGAGTCTTCCTGTCTGCCGAGTCCCGGACCAATGCCCACAGCACTGAACTCATCCGAAATGACAGCCTCAGAGTAATAGTTCTCGTTGTCGATGGCAAGCACTGCCTCAGGCACAGCAATCTGCATCACCATAGAGTTGCAGCGCGGAGTGAGAGCAGTAACCTTGCCAACACCGCTTCGCAGACATGCACGTGTGGCAAGCACAGCAGCACCAGCCATACCCTCGCTTCCGGCTATAAGTAAGGCATGCCCCATAGAACCCTTATGTGCGAAGTCGTCGCGCTGCAACATCTGCTGGCGCACGTATTCAGCGTCAATAGTGGTATAGGGCGATGGTATGCTCTTGACATACTCCTTTGAAAGACGAATGTCGAGCACCAACACCTTGCCGAGATAAGGCTGACAGTCGGCAAAAAACATGCAGAGCTTCTTGAGCTGCATGGTGAGTGTGAGGTCTGCACGGATAATGGCCGAAGCGTTATTAGTTGTATTGTCCTCGGTCATGAGTCCCGAAGGCATATCGATGCTTACCACCCGCGACGACGACTGGTTGATGTATTTCACAAGCGAGGCAAAGCCACCAGTGAGTGGCTTGTTTAATCCCGAACCAAAGAGAGCGTCTATCACAAGAGTCTCCTTGTTGAGCTTTGGAGGATCGAAATTACTTGTCACCTCAGTGAAACTCTTTACCAAACCATCGTTCTTCAAGCGGTCGCGGTTCTTAAGACAATTGTCCGACAATTCGCTGTGGATATTAAACAGATAGGTGTCAACACCATATCCCTTTTCAGAAAGCATGCGGGCCACAGCAAGTCCATCACCACCATTGTTGCCTGGTCCGGCAAACACCACAACGGGAGTCTGTGCATCAAAGCGTGTTGTTATGGCTGACGTTATGGCACGCGCAGCACGCTCCATGAGTTCAATTGATTCTACTGGCTCGTGGTCGATGGTGTATTTGTCGAGCTCACGTATCTGAGCTCCAGTGAGTATTTTCATATTTTTTTACTGTTATTTTGTCTGTACAATAATGTCTGAGGGGTGGAATAATAATGCAAAAATACAAAATAAATAGCAGAATGCGTTGCTTATAACTATTAAAAATGCTAACCTATGGGCACAAAAAAAGGGGCTCCGCCGAGTCCCAACCTTTGTTAACCTTAAATCTAATACCATGAAAAACATTGCAAAGATACACAATTATAACCAAACTGCAAATATTTTGCAACAAAATCTTCTTTTTTACGAACATATACACACTATTTATTGATATATATCAATGCTATGTAAGATAACCAACCAAAAGAGTTGCATTGTATGCCCACAGCCATAAAGCAAGCACAGCTACCAAAAAGCGCGGTAAAACCACGCTCGTATGGCGCAAAAGATAGCCTGCAGCAATTGGAATGATAAACGCCCAATGGGCCGTCATGATGTAAACCTCATTGAGTCCGAAACCGAAGCCAAGGTGAATCAGCATGTCGAAAGCAAACCATGACGCCACGACAAGAAAGAATCGCTGACGGCGTGCCACCCATGCCCCTGCTATAAGCAACAGCACGACAAGAGCCTCAACCACATAGTTTATATAGGAACGGTAGCCAACAAACACAGGACGCTTCTGCTGCACATCTTCAAGAAGATGGTCGCGGTGCAACTGAAACGACTCCCCCATAAGATTGTCAACAACAGAGCTAAGGCGCGACGTTGTCATGTCGCTCCACTCGAGCATAGGCACATCATCGGCAAGAGCATTGCCATTCTGCCTCTTCACAAAGTCGTCGTGCAGCTTCAATCGCTCAATCCTTGCAGGGTCTTTCTTCTTGACAGCAGCCTCAATGCGCTTTATGCCCTGCTCTTGAGGTTCAATTATTGACTTCTGTTGCCAGAGTACGATAAGCGCAAGCAACAATGTAGGCACAACAAACGAGACTATGCTGCGTGGCGAAAACACCTTCTTACCATTAACCACCCATGCCGCCAAAGCCACTTTCACTCCATTGGTGAGCGTTATGCCTGCCGTAAGGAAATAGAGTATGGCTGTTTGAAACCACGGGAATTTCTTGGCATTCTGTAGTTTCCTTCCTGTGAGAAGCAGCGTGAGCAACAGCAAAGGAAGCGAGATGGCAAAATGATCGGGCACCATTGTTGCCAGCATCACATGGGCAAAGCCATAGAAAAGAGCTGTGAGCATGGCAGAATCCACACGGCTGCACCCCACTATATCACGCAGAATACGATGCAGCAATATCACTCCCCACACATCACACGCCACAAGCAACGCTGCCATGAGAAACAAAGCAAAGTTGAATTCCGTCTGGGGCATGAGCCAATGGTTCACCCAATATAGTGGCAACAAGACCGCAACAAAGAGCGGATGCCGCAGCGCATCCCAATGCAGGCGCATGCAGGATATGAATATAAGCGAGAACACATCGTAGCCAGACATGTTAAGATGGTTGTAGAACACCGTCCAAAAGCCCACATGCGCACCACGAGTGAACGAGTCGTAGTGGTTGTAAATCAACAATCCGTTGAGCATGCCAAACACTATGAGGGCTACTATGGCGAGCGGACGCTCTTCTTTTCTTATTCCAAACATATTTTCAATTAGAAATAAAGGTATTGTACTATCAACGCCACATTCCACACCCAAAGATACACAGCCAGCACAGCCACAAGGGCCTTGAGGGCGAGCGACCAACGACGGCGAGGCTTGCTGCTCATCAGATAGGCTATGGCTATAGGCACAATATATATCCAGTGGGCTGACATGATGTAAACCTCATTGATGCCAAAACCAAGTCCAATGTGAAGCACCATGTCAAGAGCAAAATACGACATGCAGAGCCAGAAGAAACGCGACCTTCTGCCACACCATATACCCGCAACAAACAGCAAGGCAATAATAGCCTCGACTATATAGTTGAAGGCGTGACGATAGTTCACTATCATTGGACGGCTCTTCAGCACATCACCAAGAAGATAATCCTCGTGCAACTGTATTGACTCGCCAAAAAGATTCTCAACTATCGACTCTGAGCGCGAGGTAGTGACATCAGTCCAACCGATAAACTCACCATTGGCTATTGGCTTGCCATTCTTGCGGCGACGCACGGGCTTAGGTTTAGCCTTAGCCACAGAGTCGCGCACAACTGAATCGCGACGCAACGAATCCATCTGAGCTGCCGTGAACGAAGCAATGCGCAACGAGTCCTCATGAGCCTTGCGTGCTTTCTGCCCTTCTTGCTTCTTCTGCTTAATAGCTTTTGCCTTGGCACGTGCAGCCTTGGCAGCCACATCACGTGGCCACACAATATGGTCGTAGCTCAAGCGGGCTGCTCCCCATGTGAGTGCAGCTGGCAAAAGGATAGCAAGAAAGAGAAACTTTGGGCGGAATATGCGCCATCCGTTCACAAAAAGCTCTGAGAGATAAATCTTCAATCCGTTGTTGAGAGAGGTGCCTGCCGTAAGAAAGAAATACAACACCGACTGCCATATGGTCAAACGGCGACGCTTCTGTATCAACTTGCCCGACACATATAGGGCGAGCAACAGCAACATCATGGAGATGATGAAATGGTCGGGAACCATTGCCGAGAGCATCACGAAGGCGAAACCAAAATAGAAGAAAGTAAGCAGCGACGCGTCAGTACGGCTCACACCAACCACCTCGCGGAAGATGCGATAGATGAAGAGCGAGGAATAGAACGCCGAGAAGGTCTGAATGGCCGACACTATGAACACGGCACAGTTGATGCCCGTGAGCCATATAAGTGCCTGGTTTATCAGATATGGCACATACATATAGAACGCCAATAGCGGATGACGATAGACATTATAGCCTGCCGTCCAGTCGCTCACCACACTATAGGTGATGGGATCGAATCCCGACACATGGAAAGTGCTAATAAAAAGATGCCAATAATGGGCATTGAGTGGTGTAAACACATCGTAATACTTGCACACAATGAGGGCATCGAGAGCTACCAGCACTAACAGCATCACCATGGCGAGGGCACGTTCCTCTCGTTTCACACGGAAGAGCGAGGAGAATATGCGCACAAAGGAGTTGTCCTTGATATTCATTCTGTATTTCTTTACCTTATTATATATAATATTGTCTGTTTTGAATTCCTATATCTTACTTCTTCAGGAAGAACCTAACCAACAAGAAGTTCACTGGCACACATACGCAGAACATAGGTATCGGCGCCCATTGCTTGGAAACTCCGAGCCATATTGCAAGATTGAGCATAAGCATCTGCAACACATAATTCACGGCATGGCTCAAAGCAAAACCGGCACCGCGCTTGGCAGAAGCCTCAACACGGAAAGTGTAGCGTGTGGATGCCACAAAGTTAAAGGCAAAACTTATGGCATAGCCAATGGTCATGGATATTGTAGGCGCGAGCCAATGGATAAGCACCCAATATATGGCATATTGCAGCAACGTGGCGAGCACACCTACTATGCCGAAGCGTATGACCTCGCCTAACTGCTGACGGCGGTTGGAAGAATTGTTGTTCATTATGATTTATTATCTGAATGGTCTATAGTGGGCCTCATCAGCAAACTCAAGCATTTCCTTGTCGCCACGGCTGTCGCCATAGGCTATTATCCAGAAATCGTCGCGTTGGGTGTTGAGTATTGGCAACTGCTCCTTTATACGTCTCACCTTTTCCTCACCATAGCAGTTGGGAGTGAGAAAGCTGCCGGTAAGCAGTCCTGCGGCATCTGTCTCAATCCTGGTGCCTATCACCTGGAAATCGGAGTGGCTACCTTTAGCCAAGTTGTCGAAGAACGGGCGCACCCAATTGTCGATGCTTGCGCTCACCACACACGCCGTCTTGCCATAATGAAACACCTCGCGCAACTTGTCGAGAGCCTTCAACCGCAATAGACGCTGGTTGTGACTGGCAAACCTACAGCACACGTCATCAAAGTCGTCGAGCGTCATGCCTTTGAAGTACCAGGCAAAGAGACGCTCCTTGGCTCGATAGTTGGGATAGAGCTTTAGCTTCATCAATACCAACAACGGACTGAACAACGCAAAACCCAGAAAGAAGCGACGTCGACCACAGGCGTAACGTATGAAAGCGAGCAGAGTGTCGGATGAAGTGAGTGTGCCATCAAAATCGAACAGATATATCTTCTTTTTCATCTTACTCACCATATTTATATCACGTAAATCATCAGAAGGAACGTAAGCAGCCATGCCACAACAACCACCTGCGAGAAATGGTCGCGAAGGATAACCTTAGTAGGGTCGCCACTCTTCTGGTCAACCACTGCTATCTGAATGTAGCGCAGAAGTCCGAGCAACACAAAAACAAACGTGAGGTATAGATAAGGAGTCTCGAATCGCTCCACCACCTCTGGCGACACACAATACATTATATAGCATACGAGCGTAACGGATGCGGTGATGGTAATGGCCTGATTGATGAACGTGAGATTATAGCGCACAGTGTTCTTGCGCGGTGCCTCTCCCGTCTCGTTCATGCGCAGCACATCGTCACGACGCTTGGCAAACGACATGAAGAGAGTGAGAAGGAAGGTCATTATCACTATCCAGTTGCTCAACGCCAGCTCACATGCGAAACCTCCGGCAAGAATGCGCAGAACAAAACCAAAAGCCACTATGCACACATCCAGGATGGCATACTGCTTGAGTTTGGAACAGTAGGAGAGATTGAGCACATAATAGAAGATGATGACAGCCATAACCTGACTCTTCACTTCGGGCGGCAATAGAAACATCACCGCTACGCCAAGCACGAATGTCATTATCATGAGCATGTATCCCATGCGCATGCTCAATGCCCCCGAAGCTATCGGACGATGACATTTCACCGGATGCAGACGGTCGGCATCCACATCCACTATGTCGTTGTAGCAATAAATTGACGATGCCACAAGACTGAAAGCTACACATGTTATGGCTGTAAGCCAAAGCGAATGGGTATCAAAAAGCTCACCGCCAAAGAACATGGGGATGAACACGAAGAAATTTTTTATCCACTGCTTGGGGCGAGTGAGCCGCAGAATATTCTTTATCATATTGTATTTACTTTTAGTGCTTAAGCAAGCAAATCATTTTTTCACTTAATTCCTGACTTCAATATTTTTGCCTTTGACGTAAGGAATCCTATCACGCGCTGCACCATCCACGCCAACGGCAATGTTATTGCAACTGTTATGAGAAACGTGGGCCAATAGCCAAGACCATACGGCTGCACATATACAAGCACGAAATGGATATGGATAAGATAGGCCTCAAGACTCAACGCTCCTACAAAGCGGAAAACCCGGTTCACCAACTCTGGCGTGCGACGGAATATACGGTTCATCAAGAGCACAGAGCAAACCGTGAACGGTATGTAGAGCATACGCTCCACAAACAACGGGAAAAGACCATGGCGCACCTGCTCAAGATACAAACTTGTGCCAAAGGTCATAAGAAATGTTATCAGCAGCAACCACACGGCGTCGCCCTCAACCTTATAACCCGACTTGACCAAGGCTCCACAGTTGATGCCTATGAAAAATATTGGCACTCTGCTCCAAAATATCTCCAAATGTCCCACTGCATGATGTATGGGCAGCACCCACTGCACCATGATACACCATACTATCATCAACAATGGCAGCCAACGATATATGGCATGACGCTCTATCAGCCTCATATACCACGGGGCTACAAGGTATAAAAGCATTATGGCAGGCACATACCAAAACGTAAGTTCGTCGTGAAGCCAGAAGTCCCAATTGATAGTGATGTCGCCTATGAGGTCGACAATGTTTGTTGAGAACCTTCTCACACCAAGATAGTCGGGCAGATAGAAGGCTGTGGAGCACACAAGCCATGTGGGCAGAATGCGCAACAGACGCCTACGATAGAAGTGGCTCACACTTGGAGTCTTAGTCCATGCAAACCACAACCCCACTCCACTTAGGAAGAGAAATATATCGACGCCTACGTTGCCGCACCGCCTAAGACCGTAGAAGGGGGCGCCACGGTCGAGAGCTACGTGGAACAATATGACGAAGAGCATTGCCGCTCCCATCTGTTCGGCACGATAACGCGATATGTTTTTAAATTCAATGTCGGGTATCTTCATTGCGTAGCTTAAAGTTATGATAGAACCATGCCAGGGCTATGGATGCCACAATGTAGAGCAACAGTCCGGTGTAGACATCGCCATGGCGTGATATAGGGATGAATATCTTGCGTGTTATAGGGTGAAGCACAAAGAGTGCGGCTGATATTGTACCCACCCAAGCAATCCATTGGTTCAGTTTGCGGGGCATGAGCTTTGCCAATCCTACAGAAGCCGAGCACATAAAGAGCGGAGCCCAAAGCCACAGTTGGAAATTGAAACTGAAGAAGAACACGAGCACTATGCTCACTATTGTCTCTGTCACCCAAAAGGCATGACTCATCGCTCTACCGCGACGTGCATACAGTAATCCGGCACAGAAAGGCAGAACTCCACCCATGAAGTTATAGCGGATGCGGTTGAGTGTATCGCCCTCAGGGTCGCAGAACGCCTGCATTGCCCAGCAAACAACTATCAGCAGTATAGGGAATATGATGCCCCTGCGCCACAAGAGGAGGCGATAGACAATGTAGAGTTGCATCATAAGTCCAAAGAACCAATACGGTCCGGGCCATATTATATGGTCTGGGTCGGGCATCATGTTGTTGAACATAAACAGCTGTCCTAGAATGTCCATCACCTGATACTTATGTGGACCGGGAGTTATGGCATCCACCATTGTAAAAATCACGAAGCCTGCTATCATCATCTTAAATAGCTTCTTGTAATGATGATAAACAAATGGCAGAAAAGCAACCTGCTTGGCCGACGGCTTGCGGTCGCCACGATTCTCATATTTCATCACAAGTCCATAGGCTGATAGGAATAAGAACACTGGCACTCCATAATGTCCGAAGAACGAGACAATATGGATGGGCAGGTTCCAGTCAGGCGACATTATAGCCTGAATGAGCTGCGAACTCTTCGAAAGAGTGAACGTATACTCATTTTCCTTCACAGCAAAGCCAAGCCAGTGGCAATAGTTGTGCAGGAAGATGCCTATTATGGCGAGTCCGCGCATGGCGGAACATTCTGTGCGTGATAACATTTTCTTAATTATTATTTATAGTTTATCGTAGTCAGCGGTATTCTTCAACACTCGCGGACGGCTCTCATTGTATTCAGGCGACAGCAGATTGAGCGAGTCGCGGTAATATGGACAGTTGATACCTGCAAGATACAGCAACATGTGAGGCAAGGCATCAGTCATGAAGCGTCGGTTGCGTGCGTTCACTACCTCGCGGAATATCTCCGGACGACGTCTGATATACTTGCGCGAGCACCATATCCACATCGGTATATCAAACTCAGCATGTGCAAGACGCGCGTCTACCTTGGCCGAGTGCATACGGCAGAAGAAGTGCATATCGCCCTCATAGCATTCCTCGCCATGATCGGGCACATAGATGACAATGGCATCCTCGTTCTCAAACTTCTTCACTATCTCCGTCACTACAGAGTCGTTGTAGAGTATGGCATTGTCGTAGTCGGCAAGTATCTGACGCTCACGGGCGTTGAGATTGGGTTTAAGCTCCTTATAGTCATCGCCATGGAAGAGTTTGCGGTCCTTTGGCGAACGCTGGCGATACTGCACATGCTGTCCGAGCAGATGGAATATAACAAGATTGTTATCGCGGTTCTGGCTCTGCAACTCCTCATAGTCGCGCAACAAATCCTCGTCAAACTCATGCAACTTGGTGTTGCGCGAGTCGAACTGTGCCGCCGAGAGCTTGGGATTGTTGAGGAAGAAGCCGCCACTGAAATCATATACAGCCTCCTTTGCCTTAGGCAGGAATTGGTTGGTGATGAATGTCACATGATAGCCAGCCTTGCGAAATACCTCTGGAAAGAGAGGATAGTCGCACCACTCTCCCTTGTCGCCCACAGTATATAGCGAGAAGATATGCTTGAACACAAAGCTCGTAAGATTCCACGGACTCACCACGTCGGTGTATTTCACAAGTCTTCCCTGTCGCTCCAGTTTCATCTGCCGTGGTGTAGTAGGCATTGTATATCCATACTGAGCAGAGTGATGACGGTTGTAGCTCTCGCCAATGATAAGCACTATATTTGGCGAGCGATAGGAGCAGGAGTCAACCCTCACCTTGTCGGCAGTAGCCACAAGACGGTCTATCTGCTGTGCGGTGAGCGTATTGGCATACACACTGAACATGAGTCGGTAGATAGGTTGATATAGCACAGCGTGGTCTTTCTCGGTAAGCGTGTGCTCCACCTCACCAATGGTCCTGCCCGACATTAGTTTTACGGTGGCCCCCTTGTTGTGCGCACTCGTCATGACTGACGCAATAAGCAAAGCCAGAATGACAAGAGCTGTGACCGGACGCACACGGCGAAGCATATACCTTGACCTTATGAGTATGGAACGCACCAGATAACACCATTTTCTTGGTATTGAATGCGGAAATCGCAGACGCAACACTGTGAGTATATGCACAAAAAGCAACATCAGCACCCATCCCACTTGACTCAGCAATATGTCGGGCGACACACAAGAGCGCAAAAACTCTCCTGCCTCACGCGAGTCGGTCTCACCAACGAGCAAAAGCATGGTAGGCGTAAGGGTTGACTGAAACTTCACAAAGCAGTAGACGTCAACCACGGCCGACGCGTACAGTACCACATAGAACACTCCCCTCACCCATACTCTCACCTTGCGTGGCAACACCGTGAGAACAGCGGCAAGAACATACACATCGAGAAACAACTCGAGATAAAGATTGTCATAAAGCTTGGCCCCACGGGCATTGGGCAGCGTTGCCCATGCCGTCAAGCACCCAAGCAAGTACATGAACACGAAGAACGCCTTGTTGCGGCATAATGGCATCACCACAAACTCTAACAGACGCTTCATCATTTTTATCATTTTCATCTAATATAGGTGTATATTATTATTGTTTCAATTATCTGATTGCGCCTTTACATCTCACCCCAACAGATTTTCCATCTCCGACTGCTTGAGCATCGTGAGCACACGCTTGCCATCAGGGGTATAGTTGAAGTTGGAGCAAGCAAAGAGGTCGTTGACAATATTTTCCATCTCGGCATTAGTGAGAACCTGACCGTAAGCCACAGCTGCCGAACGAGCAAGACCAAGGGCTACAGAACGGTTGATCTCCTCTATTGCCGTCATTGACTTGTCATGTGCCGACGCCACGAGGTCCTGCACAAGCAATACATAGTTGACACCTTCGATGCCTGCCGGAACTGAGTTAATGGAGTAATTGCCTGAGCCAAGGTCAATCAACTCGAAGCCAACAGCCTCCAGTTCGGGCATGATACTCTGCAGAATCACAGCATCAGCAGCGGCAAAATGCACTGTCTCAGGGAATAGCATCTTTTGGCTTACCGACTTGCGTTGGCTTATCTGAGCGAGATAACGCTCGTAGAGGATGCGCGTGTGGGCACGGTGTTGGTCGATAATCATCAGTCCCGACTTCACGGCAGTCATGATATACTGTCCCTTGTACTGATAGTGCACTGGTGATTTCTCTTCTATCGGCGATTTTAAAGAGGTGCTTTGTTCGGCTGACAATGATGAAGGCTGGGCATCGAGTGAAGGCTGACTGCTTGCAGAATCATTGTCCACAAGCTGCTCGTCAGCGTTAAGATCGGCAATATCAGGCATGGCAGCAATGTTGCGCGATGGCATAATGCCATAGTCATGGGCTGGCATACTGCTGGCTTTTGAACTAAGCACAGTGGAGCCGAAAAGCGATGGCTGAGTGATTTGTTTTGAACCTGACGCAAGTCCATCGTATAGTTGTTCCCACTGCTGCGGAACACTGTCTGCACGACGAGGCGAAGGCTCATTAAACGGATTGTAGGAGGGATTGTATTGCAATCGCGGAGCATTCACCTCGCCTCCCTCGCCAAGCGCGGGAATATCGGGTTGTCCCTCGGTATCGAACTCTATGGCTGTGACATCGTTGAACATTCCCACGGCATCCTTCACTGCCGCAGCAAGTATCTGCCATATCGTTGGCTCGTTCTCAAATTTAATCTCAGTCTTCGTAGGATGTATGTTTACGTCAATATCCTCAGGCTTCACAGTGAAGTAAATAAAGTAAGGTATCTGCTCGCCTTCTGGCACAAGTCGCTCATAAGCCGACATCACAGCCTTATGGAAGTAAGGATGCTTCATGTAGCGTCCATTGACAAAGAAGTATTGGCGTGCGCCCTTCTTGCGTGCCGCCTCTGGCTTACCTACAAAGCCATGAATCTTGCACATTGTAGTGTCGATGTCCAATGGCAGAAGATGTTGGTTGATTTTCTTGCCAAACACATCCACTATGCGCTGTCTGAGCCCTGACGCTTTCAGATTGTATAGTTCGTTCTGATTGTTGTGGAGAGTGAACGCCACGCCGGGATTAACGAGCACAATGCGCTCGAAAGCAGTGATAATATTGTTTAGTTCGGTGGCGTTTGACTTGAGAAACTTACGCCTAACGGGCACATTAAAGAATAAGTTCTCGATAAGGAAGTTTGAACCCACGGGACATGAGCACGGTTCCTGCGAACCGAAACGCGAGCCAGAGATAGTGAGCTGAGTGCCCACATCATCACCTTCAAGACGTGTCTTTAGCTGCACCTGCGCAACAGCGGCAATAGAGGCAAGAGCCTCACCGCGAAATCCCATAGTGTGAAGATTGAAGAGATCGTCGGCTTGACGTATCTTCGAAGTAGCGTGCCGCTCAAAAGACAGACGCGCATCAGTCTCCGACATGCCCTTGCCATTGTCGACAACCTGTATGCTTGTGCGACCAGAGTCCACACACACTACATTTATAGTGTTGGCACCAGCGTCTATGGAATTCTCCACAAGTTCCTTTATAACGCTTGCCGGACGTTGTATCACCTCGCCGGCGGCTATCTGATTGGCCACCGAGTCGGGCAGAAGTTGTATTATATCACTCATAGCAATTGCAAATTTAGGGATTATTATCCATAATGGCAAGTGTATGGCTGCAAATTATTCGGCAGAAATAAAATACTTTGAACATTAGACTGCTTATTAACTCCCACACACTTAACTCAAAGCAAACAGAAGCAACACTGCCAAAAGCAGCACTGCCAAAAGCATACAACCAGGGAAAAGCAACATGCCACGTATGCCTCCATTGCGCGACACGCCATAGCGGTTGCGCTTAGAGCCATCACTGTTTGTCCCATCCATTGACTCATGGTACGACTGCTCGGCTATTTCCTCGGGCGAGACACCACGGCGCAGACTCTCCAATATATCACGTTGCTCATTGCCAAACCTACGGGTGTAATGAAAACCACGCGGACGGCGATTGCCAAAATACTTCATAACTAAAGCTTGTTTGTTTATATAACGAATTAGATTTATTCTTATTTCTCTAATATTCTCTGTTTTTCCACAACAAACTTCTTGCCATTATTAACATATTTACGGCTTAGAAACAGAACGGCACTCATAATTTCGCCATCAACAGAACAAATATCTACAAGATATCATTTTTGTTAACAGTTGTATAATAAACGATATATTTATTTTTCATTTCTTAAAGTATGTAAATATGGTAGTCTTTTTTACAAAAACACTTGGAAGTTTAAATATTATCCACTATCTTTGCACTCGCTTTAGAAAACCAAACAATTCCGCTAAAGCAACAATTAAAATAATCGGGCGTTTAGCTCAGCTGGTTTAGAGCATCTGCCTTACAAGCAGAGGGTCGGCGGTTCGAATCCGTCAACGCCCACACAGAAGGACAAATCTCATGATTTGTCCTTTTTTAGTTTACACACCCACCACAAAAGATGCTTTGAAGGACGAATAACAACAATTCGAAATGACTTATAAATAATGATGTGAGGAGTTATGGAAGTTAACTTCTAAAACTCCTGATACAAGAATAATATATATTCCAACAATGGCGAGAGACAGAACTTCGGAAAGCATTTCACCTCTTTGCCTTCCGCAAGACTTACGAGAATACAGACACAATTGCCGGCGACAATGTATGCCCGATGTCCAATTGCAGGAAATACTCCTTGGAATATTTCTATAACAAATGTACTATTATTATTTGATATTACACTTTTATATATAAAAAAACTCCATTATGCAATTTTTACACTTTTCAGACAATCTTTTTTCATAAAACATTTGGTGGTTTCAATTTTATTCACTACCTTTGCACTCGCTTTAAAGAACTAAGCAATCCTGCTAAAGGTTTCAATTGAAGCAATAGGGCGTTTAGCTCAGCTGGTTTAGAGCA
>DAVZIG010000035.1:0-20010 GCA_052273435.1 Prevotella sp. | reverse complement strand
ACCACCGTACGTGCGGTTCCGCATACGGCGGTTCCTATTTTGGATACCATTCGAGATACGCATCCATTAAAGTAGCATTCCCTGTCCTACATAGATGCTCATTTGTTATAACTCTATGCAGTATGTAGCTGTCTGCTATACGCCAATAGCCCTTGCGAGTATTACACCATTCGTATGCTTGGTATTTATTAATGCCACATTTAATGAGGTTTGCCACTTTTGTCTTGGATTTCTTCCAAGCTTTCCATATACACATGCGAATTCTACGCCTTAACGGAGCAGCGGCATTCTTCGGAGCAAGTGTGGCATGGACCACATCATTCCTTATAGCAGCTCATCATCAAAAGAAAATGGCTCTTTCGGCCAACATCAACATGCTCAACGACAATATAACAAACAGAAAAGCATTAGGTATCGGATTTAACTTCAGCTTCTAATTGAACATTTATCGAGAAGCTATCGAAGAAATACAAGACAGAAAACAGAGATTATCACACTCGTTCCGCTATCCAATAGCCTACAGCCACGGCTATGAACCCGAGCATCACGCTACCTCCGGCATAAAGCAATGTGGCAAAAGCATGACCGCCACGCATGAGCGAAAGGTTCTCGTTGCAGAATGTGGAGAAGGTTGTGAAGCCACCGCATAGACCCGTGGTGAGAAGAAGACGCACTGAATCGCCGCCAAGATTGCCGCGCGATGATAGACCATAAAACAATCCTATGAGCAGGCAGCCAAGGATATTGACCACCATAGTGGGGTAAGGGAAGAATCCCGACATGTTGTCCTGAACAACTTTTGAAGCCAAAAAGCGCAAGGCAGACCCCATGCCACCGCCAAGAGCCACAAGAATAAGTGAGCGTAACATCTGTAGAATATGTATTTTATGTTTTAAGGTTGCAAAGTTAAGAAGAATTTTATACAAAAAAATAAAAATATTATGGCATTGTTCGTTAATCCCATTGAAAATAACTAACTTTGCTCGCATATTTAATTTTTTGATGTTATTATAACGATTTAGATGAACGTAATTACAAAGACAGTATCATTGCCTGATGGCAGAACCATCAGCATTGAGACCGGGAAAGTGGCAAAGCAGACCGACGGAAGTGTTGTACTGCGTATGGGCAACACCGTACTTCTCGCCACTGTTTGTGCCGCAAAAGATGCAGTTCCCGGAACAGATTTCATGCCTTTGCAGGTAGACTACAAAGAGCAGTATGCAGCAGCAGGCCGTTTCCCAGGTGGCTTCACAAAGCGTGAGGGCAAGTCTGGCGACAACGAAATACTCACATCGCGTCTTGTTGACCGTGTGCTCCGTCCGCTCTTCCCGTCTAACTACCACGCAGAGGTGTACGTGCAGATCATGCTTCTCAGCGCCGACGGCGTTGATCAGCCTGATGCTCTCGCAGGATTCGCAGCTTCAGCCGCAATGGCTTGTTCAGATATCCCATTCGAATGCCCCATCTCTGAGGTGCGTGTAGCACGCATCAACGGTGAGTATGTTATCAACCCTACCTTCGAGCAGATGAAGGAAGCCGACATGGACATCATGGTAGGTGCTTCTGCCGAGAACATCATGATGGTAGAGGGCGAGATGAAGGAAGTTTCGGAGCAGGACATGATTGGTGCTTTGAAGGCTGCTATGGCTGCTATCAAGCCTATGTGCGAACTCCAGACTGAGCTTTCTAAGGAGCTTGGCACAGACGTTAAGCGTGAGTATTGCCACGAGGTTAACGACGAGGAGTTGCGCGAGCAGATCCGCAAGGAGACCTACGACAAGTGCTACGCTATCGCTGAGGCAGGCGACCACGACAAGAAGTCGCGTGAGGAAGCATTCGACAAGATTCTTGCCGACTTCCAGGAGGCTTATGATGCAGCTCACACAGAGCTTACACCTGAGGAGCTTGACGAGAAGCATGCAGAGATGGTGCGCTACTATGCTGATGTAATGCGCGATTCAATGCGCCGTTGCATCCTCGACGAGGGTAAACGTCTCGATGGTCGTAAGACTACAGACATCCGTCCTATTTGGTGTGAGGTTTCTCCATTACCAATGCCTCACGGAAGCTCTATCTTCACACGTGGCGAGACACAGAGCCTCTCTACCTGTACTCTCGGTACAAAGATGGACGAGAAGCTTATCGACGATGTATTGGAGAAGGGCTACCAGCGCTTCCTCCTTCACTATAACTTCCCGCCGTTCTGTACTGGCGAGGCTAAGGCTCAGCGTGGTGTAGGCCGCCGCGAGATTGGTCACGGCCATTTGGCATGGCGCGGATTGAAGGGCCAGATTCCTGAGGACTTCCCTTACACAGTACGTTTGGTAAGCCAGATTCTTGAGTCAAACGGTTCTTCATCTATGGCTACTGTATGTGCTGGCACTCTCGCCCTCATGGATGCTGGTGTTCCTATGAAAGCTCCTGTATCGGGCATCGCTATGGGTCTTATCAAGAACCCAGGCGAGGAAAAGTATGCTGTGCTTAGCGATATCCTCGGCGACGAGGACCACCTTGGCGACATGGACTTCAAGACCACTGGTACACGCAAGGGCTTGACCGCAACACAGATGGATATCAAGTGCGACGGTTTGAGCTTCGAGATTCTTGAGAAGGCTCTTATGCAGGCTAAGGCTGGCCGTGAGCACATCCTCAACTGCATGATGGAGACAATCTCTGAGCCACGCAAGGAGATGAAGCCACAGGTTCCACGCATCATCCAGATTGAGATTCCTAAGGAGTTCATCGGTGCTGTTATCGGCCCTGGTGGCAAGATCATCCAGCAGATGCAGGAGGATACTGGTGCTACTATCACCATCGACGAGATTGACGGCGTAGGCAAAGTACAGATTTCTGCTCCTAACAAGGACGCTATTGATGCTGCACTTGGCAAGATCAAGGCCATCGTTGCTATCCCTGAGGTAGGCGAGGTTTACGAGGGTACAGTTCGCTCTATCATGCCTTATGGCTGCTTCGTTGAGATAATGCCTGGCAAGGACGGATTGCTCCACATCTCTGAGATTGACTGGAAGCGTCTGGAGACAGTTGAAGAAGCTGGTATCAAGGAGGGTGACAAGATTAAGGTTAAGCTCATGGAGATTGACCCGAAGACAGGCAAGTATAAGCTCTCTCACCGCATCCTGCTCCCGAAACCAGAAGGTTACGTAGAGCGTGAGCGTCGTCCACGTGGCGAAAGAAGTGACAGAGGCGAGCGCCGTCCACGTGGTGAAAGAGGTGAGCGTCGTGATGGTCGCCGCGAGAATCGCGAGCACCGCGAGCCGAAAGACTTCAACGACTCACTTGATCACAACAACGACTTCTAAAAGAAAATAAGGGCATAAAAAGCCCACTGACAATATAAAGAATCCCCTGCTTCGCAAGCCCCTATGGCTTGTGATGCAGGGATTCTTTTTGGCTCATCCGGAATATGGAGTGATTTACATCCAGTAAAAACAATTGTATCATGGCATGATACGATTGTAAACAAAGGACATATAGCTCATAGTTTTCAATAATTACAATTGCGCTTTTTTCAAAATATCGTCTAATATAGCAAGCAACTCATTTGTGCTGCGCTGCACTTCCTGATGATTTCGTAGATTGGCTTCGCGTTCCGCCATTGATGTGGCAGGTTGTGAGCAGGCAATAGCTACTGCATTTCTCACTACGACATTGAGTGGTTGGCATATTTCCTCGTCCATATTTCTGATGAATGCGGTCTTGGCACGGTTGTCAGCTTCTGCTTTCTCCTTAGCCTTAACAAGCAATAGATGGTTGGCTTCAAGTTTGGCATTGGTTTCGTTCAGACTCCTCATCATGCGGTTATAGAAGTTATTGTAAAGCGTCAACGCCACAACAACTATCAGGCATACAACCAAAATCATCACAAGAATAATGTTGTTGGTTTGATGTCTTGCATGCTGAGCCTCAATACTTGAGCGTAATTTTTTAGCTTCAAGCCGTTTGTTGGAGTATTTATATTGCATAAGCTTGGCCACCGAACGTGTGCGTTGCAGCTCAAGGTCGGAATTGTTGAGCGTCAGCTGAGCGTTGGCAAGCTCAAGTTTTGAGTTATTAAGCTCCACACGCTGATGCTCATTGAGCAGACGCTGTTGGTCGATGGCAAGTTGCTGGTTCTCCACCTCAAGCAACTGATTGGCAATGCGGCTGTTCAGTTCTGCATAGTTGAGATTGTAGAATTTGTCTTTCAACCATGAACGATATATTATACGCATTGTACTGGCATACATGGCATTGTCGCCACGAAAACGATATACCTGAGCTTTCAGCAGGAGTTTATGTATCGTGTATTTCTCAGGCAACGCCTCTATGCCAGCCTCAGCCTCCTCGAATTTATGGTCGTAGATAAGCTTAAGTATGGCAAGCTCACTCTCCACTGTTAATTTCGATTTCACGTTAGGCTCACGTTTACCCAATTTGGCATGAGCATTGTAATAATAAAGGAATTTGTCGTATCTGCCAAGCATGAAGGCCGCATAACACACACCACGTATTGCAATCAACTTGGTGGTGGGACTTTTGGCAATGGTAAATCCCTTCATGGCATATTCAAACATACGGTCGTAATCGTATAAAGACTCATAACACTCGGCAATCCTACGGTACTGCGGTGCCATGTCCTGTTCCTTGAGAAACTCCTCACCCACCTTCAAAGCACGCTCGTAGCAGTCTAACGCAAGACTCGGGTTGGTATTTATAAGATGAAGCTGCCCCAAGGCATTGAGCACAGTGAAGCGGCCATACATTGACCCACGCTTGTCGGCCTCGCTCTCTATCTTTGTCAAATATCCAAACGCTTCGGGTACTCGCTGCAGGTTGATAAGCATATTCACCTTGTTGGTTACACCATAATAATAATACTGCTCGTAATTATAGGCAATCGACTTTTCCTGCAACATCTTTAGAGCATGCTCAAAATTTTTCTCGTCTTTGATTAATGCATAATATGCAATAGGGACAACAAGGGCTATACACTGTGCCTTCTTGTCGCTAAGCTGCACGGCACGTTCATACATGGCATGAGCCTTGGCTATGCACTCAGACTTTGCGTTATAGCTATAGGCATCGAGATACATCTTATAGAGTTCATCATTGATGCGATAGGGGTTGTTCTGTGCCTGACATAAACACGCGCAAAGCATTACAACGACTACCACAAGCAGTCGCCGTAGAGAACCATAGCCCCAAGAGTCATTCTTTAACGTTGTTTTCATCATTAATCAAATCTACAAGGGTGCTAAGTTAGCAATAAATTTTGTAACATTATGCATGCCATGTCACTTTTTTCGGCTTTATTACACATCTTATAAACTAAAAGTCGTAACTTTGCAAAAACTGAAAATTATAACAAAACAGATACAATGGAATACAATTTCAGAGAAATCGAGAAGAAATGGCAAAGCCAGTGGGTGAAGGACAAGACCTATCACACCACCGAGGATCCGCAGAAAAAGAAGTTCTACGTACTCAACATGTTCCCCTATCCGTCGGGAGCCGGACTCCATGTGGGCCATCCGCTCGGATATATCGCATCAGACATCTACGCACGCTTCAAGCGCCTTGAGGGCTACAACGTGCTCAACCCTATGGGCTACGATGCCTATGGATTGCCAGCAGAGCAGTATGCCATTCAGACAGGTCAGCACCCAGAGGTGACCACCGTTGCCAACATTGCACGCTACCGTCAGCAGTTGGACAATATCGGATTCTCTTTTGATTGGGACCGTGAGGTGCGCACATGCGACCCTAAATACTACCACTGGACCCAGTGGGCTTTCCAGAAGATGTTCCAGTCGTTCTTCTGCAACTCTTGCCAGAAGGCACAGCCTATCGAGAAGCTTGTTGCCCACTTCGAGGAGAAGGGTACAGAAGGCTTGAACGTGGCAGAAAGCGAGCATTTGGAGTTCACAGCCGAGGAATGGAAGGCTATGAGCGACGTGGAGAAGCAGAATACATTGATGAACTACCGCATAGCCTATCTTGGCGAGACAATGGTGAACTGGTGTCCAGGTCTTGGCACTGTGCTTGCCAACGACGAGGTGGTGAATGGCGTGAGCGAGCGCGGTGGCTATCCTGTTGTGCAGAAGAAGATGCAGCAGTGGTGTCTGCGCACATCGGCTTACTCACAGCGTCTGCTCGACGGACTCGATACAATCGATTGGAGCGACTCCATCAAGGAAACACAAAAGAACTGGATTGGACGCTCAGAGGGTACTGAGATGCAGTTCAAGGTGGCAGACCAGGATTTCGACTTCACCATCTTCACCACACGTGCCGACACTATCTTCGGTGTGACATTCATGGTATTGGCTCCCGAGAGCGAGTTCGTGGAGAAACTCACTACAGCCGAGCAGAAGGCTGAGGTTGAGGAGTATCTCGCCTACGTGAAGAAGCGCACAGAGCTTGACCGTATGGCCAACCACTCTGTAACGGGCGTATTCTCAGGTTCCTACGCAGTAAATCCGTTCACTGGCGAGAACATTCCTATCTGGATTTCAGAATACGTGCTTGCAGGATATGGCACAGGCGCAATCATGGCTGTTCCTGCTCACGACTCGCGCGACTATGCCTTTGCCAAGCACTTCAACCTGCCTATCATCCCGCTTATCGAGGGTGCCGACGTATCAGAGGAGAGCTTCGATGCCAAGGAAGGCATTGTGCAGAACTCGCCTGTAGCCGGCAAGGAGACTCTCGACGGTTTCTCATTGAACGGCTTGACCGTGAAAGAGGCTATTGCAGCTACCAAGAAGTTTGTCACAGAGAAGGGATTGGGACGCGTCAAGGTAAACTACCGCTTGCGTGATGCCATATTCTCGCGTCAGCGTTATTGGGGCGAGCCATTCCCCGTATATTATAAGGATGGAATGCCTCAGATGGTTCCAGAGGAGTGCTTGCCACTCGAACTGCCTGAAATTGAGACCTACAAGCCTACCGAAAGCGGCGAGCCCCCATTGGGTCGTGCCAAGATGTGGGCATGGGATACTGAAAAGAAACAGGTGGTTGACAAGGCTCTTGTAGACAACAATACTGTGTTCCCGTTGGAACTGAACACTATGCCAGGCTTCGCTGGCTCTTCGGCTTACTATCTACGCTACATGGATCCTAACGACGACAAGTGTCTCGTAAGCAAGGAGGCTGATGCATACTGGCAGAACGTAGACCTCTACGTGGGCGGATGCGAGCACGCCACCGGCCACCTCATCTACTCACGCTTCTGGAACAAGTTCCTCTTTGACCTCGGTGTGAGCTGCAAGGAAGAGCCGTATCAGAAGTTGGTCAACCAGGGTATGATTCAGGGACGAAGCAACTTCGTTTATCGCATCAACTCCGACGACCACTCAAAGGCTCCTGTATTCGTGAGTGCAGGTCTGAAGAAGGACTACGACGTAACACCTATCCACGTAGACGTGAACATCGTATCTGCCGATGTGCTTGATATCGAGGCATTCAAGGCATGGCGCCCAGAATACGAGAATGCAGAATTCATCCTTGAGGATGGCAAGTACATCTGCGGTTGGGCTGTAGAGAAGATGTCGAAGTCGATGTTCAACGTTGTCAACCCCGACATGATTGTTGAGAAGTACGGTGCCGACACCCTACGTCTGTATGAGATGTTCCTCGGTCCGGTAGAGGCAAGCAAACCTTGGGATACAAATGGTATTGACGGATGCTTCCGCTTCCTCAAGAAGTTCTGGAATCTCTACTACGACAACCGTACAGATGAGTTCTTGCCTTCTGCCGATGTTGAGGCATCTGCCGACAGCATGAAGACGCTGCACAAACTCATCAAGAAGGTGACAAACGATATTGAGAAGTTCTCTTACAACACTTCTATCTCTGCCTTCATGATTGCCGTAGGCGAATTGGCACAGCAGAAATGCCGCAACAAGCAGGTGCTTGAGCAGCTCGTTGTGCTCATTGCTCCATTCGCTCCGCACATTGCAGAAGAACTGTGGCACGCTCTTGGCAACGAGTCTACTGTATGCGATGCCAAGTGGCCTGAGTTCAAGGCTGAGTATCTCGTTGAGAGTGAGATACAGCTCACCATCTCTTTCAACGGTAAGGCACGCTTCCAAAAGAAGTTCCCTACCGATGCCACCAACGACGCCATACAAGAGGCAGTGCTTGCCGACGAGCAGAGCGCTAAGTATATTGGCGACAAGAAGGTTGTTAAGGTGATTGTAGTGCCGAAGAAGATTGTGAATATTGTAGTAAAGTAATGACTTAAGTCATACTAAATAAAAAACGAGAAAAGAGACAATGGTTACAACATACGATGATGTTGTTTTCTGTTGTCTCTTTTCTCGTTTATTCTTTCCTATTATTGATTAACTCAAATATTTCCTACAGCCACCTCATCATTATATCCCACACAGCAATGATGTGGCACACAGAACCTGCAAGCACAAAGAAATGGAACACGGTGTGCATAAACCTCCGCTTGCGCAAACAATAGAAGGTTGCACCTGTGATGTAGGCTACGCCCTCGGCTATAATCCATACTATTGCCGACGGGTCGACACAGTGCATAAGCGGGTCAAACGCCACAAGCACACTCAATCCCATCACAACATAACATATTGTCTCCACATAGCTATGTCCCTTAAGTCCGGTGAAGCTCTTTACAGTTCCGGCTATTGCCGCCAACCAAATGAAAATGAACAATGCCCATCCCCAATAACCGTACTCACGCAATGCCACAAGCGTTATGGGCGAGTAGGAACCTGCTATATGCCAATAGATGGCGGCATGGTCCCACTTGCGCAGACGCTCCTTCCATGGCGACCAGGCAGAGATAGCGTGATAGACAGTCGACGCAATATAGCTCGACAACATACCAAAGAGATAAAGGATTATGCCAGCAGTAGCCCAACCGTTGCGTGCCCAACCGCACCATACAAGAAATGCAGTACCGGCAACAAGACCAAGAACGATGCCGATGCCATGCGACCACGAATTCCAAACCTCTTCCTTATGATTGAAATAAATTTTCATACACCTTTTATTTATTATAAATTCTCGTCCACAAAGGTAATCATAAATTTCAATTATCGCCGTTCTACTCTCAAATAAATTAATCACTTCACTCGGTGTATGGCTCTCCTATCAATTCTCCCACACCTTATTTTTCTTTTATAATAAACCCCTCCATCAAGCTTGTAATTCAGAATTTTTATATAATTTTGCACTCGCAACGGTTCGCCTCCCCATAACATTATGGACAAGAGACGATTAAAAGGGAATGGGGTGAGAGTCCCCAACTGTCCCGCAGCTGTGAACCGCCCTTATTATCGGGCACGAACAATATATAGCCACTTGCATTTAAAGAATTGAAGCAGGGAAGGTGTTCGCGTCTGGGTGGTAAGTCAGAAGACCTGCCGGAAACATCTCACATGGATATTGCTGAAAGAGTGTCATCAACATGCGCCTCGTGGACTGGGCGAGTATGGCAATGGAAAATAATATTCACAACAAGCAATGCGAGCGTTCATATCATATATAGGATATGAACCAACCAATAATGCTCTTTAGAACGACAGAATATAAATACATAAAACACAATATAGTTTATGAAACAATTCAACTTCACTCACATCTTTTCAGCCGCCATTCTTGCCGGCTTGTTCATGACCACAAATGCCTCTGCACAGCAGAAAGAATACACCGACGGCGTATTCATGCTCAATGAGGGCAGCTACGGCAACGAGCGTGCTACCGTAAACTTCCTCGACCACGACGGCAACTGGGATTATCGTCTGCCTATCACCATGAACGGTGAGACAATACAGCTTGGCACAACAGGCTGTTATGCCACTATCTGCGGTGAGAACATGTATATAGTAAGCAAGAAAATGGCTACCAACAAGCCCGACAACAGCGATCCTACACTCGTGGTTTGCGACGCTAAGACAATGGAGGGCAAGGCTGTCATCAACAGCATAAAGACTGCCGACGGTATGGCAGCCGACGGACGTGCTTTTCTTCCTGTAGCAGAACTCAAGAAAGGTTACCTCAGCACCACTAACGGTGTATACGTCATCAGTCTTGAGAACTATGAGGTTTTGTCGCACGTTGAGGGCACCGACGGACTGACCAACAATCAGACTGGCAATATGCTCTATCGCAACGGCAAGGTATATGCCGTAGACAAAAATCGCGGACTGCTCGTTATTAACGCCGAGAGCGACAAGCTCGTAAACACCATCAACAACGAGGGAGAGAACGGCACCTACTGCTCTATAGTAGAGGCTAAGGACGGTTCAATATGGCTCACTGCAGGAACTCCTTCAGGAGGCTCAACCGACCACCTTGTGAAGTTTGACCCGGAAAACGAAACCACAGAGAACATCACTCTGCCCGAAGGAACAAAACAGCCTACCAACAACTGGGGAGCATGGAATCCAGACTGCTTTACAGCCTCTACCACAGAGAACGCTCTGTTCTGGAACGGTGCCACTGGTGCTTGGACCAACGGTCAGCACGTCTACAAATTTGATGTAGACAGCCATGAGACAACTCTCTTGCTCGACTTCACCACAGCAGAAGCTCCACAGCCCTACATCTACGGTGCCGCATGCCGTGTGAACCCAGAGACAGGCGACCTTTATCTCAGTATCACCAAAGGCTCTGCATGGGGCGACGAGTCGGAGTTGCGCATATACAGCACTACCGACGCCACAATGAAGGCTTCGTATCCTATGGAAAAGCACTATTGGTACCCAGAGATGCCTGTATTCTCACTCAAGAGTTCTGCCACAGCCATCACCTCAACACAGACCACAGCCAACCGCCACGAGGTGGCTCGCTATACTGTTGACGGTCGACTCATCAACCAGCCTCAGCAGGGCTTGAACATCGTGAAATACTCTGATGGAACGGTAAAGAAAGTCGTATTAAAATAAATGATATTTTTATCCAATCCATATAATTAGATTAGATTCTACAAGACGGCTGTACGCGTGAGCGCATAGCCGCCTTGTATTACACAAACAAGATCTTACAGCCCAGTAGACCGACAAATGAATACAACCCATATATTCTGCACAACAGCCCTATTTTTCTCACTCCACAACACATCACACGCACAACAACGTCTCGACTCCATTCACACTCTTCAGGATGTAGCTGTAGTTGGCGTGCGCCCTCACTATCTCACCCCATCACAAACACTAAAAGGCACAATGTTGCAGAACCTTTCAACAACATCCGTTGCCGACGCGCTGAAATATTTCTCGGGAGTACAGATAAAGGACTATGGCGGATTGGGTGGACTTAAAACAGTAAATGTGCGTTCATTAGGTTCGCAGCATGTAGGAGTGTATCTCGATGGAATACGCATCACCAACGCACAAAACGGACAGATTGACCTGGGCCGCTACTCGTTGAGCAACATGGAGTCGGTGTCATTATACAATGCCAACCGCAACGAGCGACTGCAATCGGCGTCAGAATATGCCTCGGCTGCCACTGTGTATATGCAGACCAAACGACCAACAGAAACGAAATGCACCGTGGAATACGGCAACGGCTCATTCGGACTTAACAAAGTAAAAGGCTATTTCTCATTGAAGAACATTCTATTCGTTGATGCTGAATACCAACATACTGACGGCGACTATAAATTCCGCTTCCGCTCTGAGTCGGAGGACACTGTAGGCACGCGATACAACTCCGACATAACATTCTACCGATTAGAGGTAGCAGGATTCTATAAAGGGTTATCCACACATATATATTATTACAACTCCGAGCGTGGACTGCCCGGACCTGTAATCCGTCGCCTTTCCGACCAATGGGACTCAACCGACCGACAGTGGGACCAAAACCTCTTCATACAGTCTTCGTACAAACATTCTTGGGAACACTTCGGATTGAAAGCCAATCTGAAATACTCCTACGACTACCTGCACTACTTGCAGGACCCGCAGACCAACGCATCAACCATGTACTGCAACAACCATTATGCCCAGCAAGACATCTACGGTTCGGTGGCAGGAGCATGGAACACTCGCTACCTATCCCTTACGGCAAGCACAGATTTAAGGTGGAGCGACCTCAACGCCGATGTGTATAAGTTCGCTTATGTTTACCGTCTCGACTCCAAGTCGTTGCTCTCTGCCATAACTTCCTACCGTGGTTTTGAGGGCAACATTGCCCTACTCTACACACACATCTCCGACCATACACGTGGAGCTGCCTCGCCACTGAGCCAATTCACCCCAATGTTTCTTGCCTCATGGCATGGCGGTCCGTGGACAGTACGCGCTTTCCACAAACGCATATTCCGTGCGCCTACGCTCAACGACCTTTACTACACACTCGTTGGCAACGCACAACTCAAACCAGAGTATACATCGCAATGGGACCTTGGTGCCGACTATAAGGACAACCATCTGCACCTCGCGCTCGACCTCTACTACAATCGCATAGAAGACAAGATTGTGGCAATACCTATGAAATGCCAGTTCCGCTGGTCGATGGTCAACTTCGGACTCGTAAAGTCGTTAGGACTAAGCACTACTGCCGGCTACGACCACACATGGGGCAAATTCTCACTTTCTGCCAATGCCAACTACACATGCCAAAGAGACCGTGACTATTCATCGCCCAACGAGCCGGAGTATAAGAACACCATACCCTACTCGCCCCTACACTCAGCCTCTATAATCCTCGACCTCGGATATGACGGTTATTCGCTCTGCACGTCATGGCTATACACAGGCGACCGTTTCTCGCTCATATCCAATAATAAAGAAGATATGCTCGGGGCGTGGCAGACAGTTGACTTGAAACTCAACAAAAGCTTCAGCATAGGCAAACAGTCGTTGCAGACAACAATAGAGTGCAACAACCTTACCGACTCACGGCATGAAGTAGTAAAACGCTACCCCATGCCAGGTCGCAACTGGAAGTTCACACTCCAGTGGAAGATATAAAAGGATTTTATAGTAATGCTATTACAGACTGATGCCGAATTGAAGAAGCAAATCGCGTATTAAGAAGAACAATATCGGCATAAACAGCGACGGCAGCAGATTGATGGTCTTGCAGTCCTTGATATGCAGTACGCCTAAGCCCGAGGCAGTGATGAGAATACCTCCGACAAGCGAAACCTCAGAAATGAGTTCGGTGGAAATGAACGAACGCGATAGCAAGGCTATGCCATAAATAGACGACATCCACACAAACACGGCAACACCCGTGAGCGCAATGCCAAAGCCATAGGAAGAAGCCAACACCAGAACAGTGACAAAGTTGAGTGTAGCAGCCGTCATAAGATAGGTGTTGTCGTCGTACAACGCGCTCATCACCGGACCCATCATGGCAAGCGTGCCTACGCAGCAAAGCAATATACCGGTAGTGATGCCCTCAGAAAGATTGGTCTTGGAGATACTATGCGTGGCTTTTTCCATGCGCTGGTCCATCTTGAGCAGAGTGCCCACAAGTCCGCCAAGCGACAGACAGAAGATGAAGAGCACTGGGTATTGCGTCTTCTGCATACTCTCAATGGCTACGTTCATGCCCAATGTGATGGCACAAAGACCCATGGCAGTGTTTAGCACATTGACATACTTCTCGCTAATGCCTCGCTGGAACAAGGCTCCGATTGCGCTGCCAACAATGATGGCTACGGCGTTGATGATAATTGCATACATGTTTAGGATGTGTAATGGATTTTTGTTAAATGCATAATTAATATATGCAAAGATAAAATGAATGGGCCAAATGACCAAATTTTAATTTAGTAATTTTGCAAAGAATTCAATGAACTTATGAAAATATTTTCTCGTAAACTAATAAAATTGTCAGCATGCCAGATTATCATTTGGCTGCTTGCCGCTTGCTCGCTTGAGCCAGCCGACTACCACACACCAACAGAGCCAACAGCCTACTCCGACCGACTCATTATCCTGTGCGAGGGACTGTGGGGCATGGACAACTCGTCGCTGTCGTTGCTCGATCATGGAGTGCTTACCAACCGCTGGTTTCAACAGCAAAACCCTGGCAGGCATCTTGGCGACACGGGCAACGATATACTGCAAGTGAACGACACGCTGATTGCAATCTCCGTCAACTGGTCGAACATAATACAATACATCAACCTCGAAGGCAAAGCTATGGCAGCCACAGAGAACATACCCAACAACCGACAACTCGCCACCGACAATAAAGGTTTTCTGTATGTAACTTCTTATGCCGACAATGGATATGTGGCAAAAATCGACCTTAGGACAAAGGAAGTCGTAGATACATGCCACGTGGGATATGAACCAGAGGGAATAGCCTACTACGACGGACGGCTATACATTGCCAATACGGGCGGCTATTCCACACAAACGCAGAATCATGGTTATGAACAGACAGTAAGCGTGGTAGACACACAAACCATGCGCGAGCTGAGACGCATCGACACGGGTTGTCCCAACCTCTATGGCCCTGTGTCGGTAAGCGGGCAATATGCTTGCATCAACTCCGCTGGCGACATGTACACCATAGCTCCCCGATGCATCATTCTGAATATGGCAAACGACGAATTCCATGTATACGACTTTCCCGCAACCTACAACTGCGCCTATCAGAACCGTTTCTACATGATTGGCTCTGCTTACTCCCACTCAACGGGCACATACACCTACTCCACGCACACAATCTCGCTGCCTGAAATGGAATTCCATGAGGGACTTGGCGATTATGGCGAAGCCGAAAAGACAATTCTTCAGATGCAATCGCCTTACGCTCTCTACATATCCCCCCTATCAGGCCACATGTATGCAAGCGATGCCCGAGCCTACGCCACCAACGGATATGTATATGAGTTCGGACGCGACGGCAGACAAATAAGCCGGTATCTGCTGAGGGGAGTGAACCCAAACGGGTTTGTGGCGACAGCTTTTTCCAAGTAAGCTTATATATGAAGTAGGTTCAACTTTCTTATAATAGTAGCTTATAATTCAGCTTTTTTATGTAAGTTTGCAAAATAAAGAAAATGAAATCGAGTGGCATATTTTGCCAATCCTACAATAATAAAATATGAGAACAACAATACTCTTTGCCTCACTCATCTCATTTGCAGTGGCGGCAAACGCACAATCAAGACAAACAATAAAAGTAATTGAATATTGTCCTGCACCAGGACAGTTTATCAACAACCTACCTTCCATCGACGCAGGGATGTCGAAAGAGGAAAGACTTAAAGCATGCGAGGAACAACTCGAAGACGGAAACCCCGTATGCCTTGGAGCAGCAGGAGGCTACATCACTCTTTCTCTCGACCAACCTATAAAGAACGGTAAAGGCTCTGATTTGCGCCTACTCAGCAACGCTTTCTACTCACAAAACGACCCAGTGTATGGTGATGCCACAATAGGCGGAAGCGTGGAGCCTGGCATTGTGTACGCAGGTGTGGGCACATCGCCTGAGACAGCACAATGGTATGAGCTTGCAGGGTCGGAATATTACACCACACAACGCCATAATTTTAAAATAACATATTATAAACCAACAGCTGAGACTGGCGACCACTCCCTGCCCTACTCCATATTCGATGAGTACATACGCTACGATGCATCATGGACCGAACCCGACGGAACACCATGTGACTCTACGGGCTATCTGATGAAGAACTCATTCCACATGCAAAGCTACTGGCCACAATGGGAGGACAAGGAGAAAATGACATTCCACGGATCACGCCTGCCTGACAACGCCATCAAATATGGAGGCGACGGCTCTGACCCCGACAATCCACAATATTGGATTACCTACCGCTATGCCTCTGACTCTTATGGCTATGCCGACGCTGCTCCTAATTCGGATGATACTTACACCACATTCGACCTCGACTGGGCAGTAGACAAGAATGGAAATCCAGTAAAACTGGACCACACAGACTTCATACGCATTCAGACGGGAGTATTGCAACAATGCGGATGGACGGGGGAGACATCAACTGAGATTGCCGGATTAGTGAACCTGCATCTTCTGCCTGGCTACGATGACAACCCAATTATTATAACTCCTCGCCAGCGTCCATCGTCGGTTAATGGCATTAACGGCAACGCTCCACGTGAAACAATGCGACTAAGTATCGACGGCAGACAACTCACAAGACCGGAGCGCGGAATCAATATCATTAGATATTCCGACGGAAGCGTACGCAAGGTTATCATAAGATAAAAGGTTCTTCCGAATTTTAGAAGAATGCAAACAAGAATTCATATAAACTTTATATAAATAAACCTCCCACAGATTTCACAAATATCACGGAAGTAGGTATAGTTTCTGAATTAAGACAATATTTCACGGACTTTCCGTCAGGCTTCGCCGACGTTATCCCACAGATAGAAATGAAGCAAAATCGGATGAACAAAAAAGGAGTAAAAGTCAAAACTCTTGATCAAGAGTTTTGACTTTTACTCCTTTTTATTTCAATATCTCACACAGTTTTCTCATTCCCTCACTCGCTCCGCATTGCAGATGAGTAAAGTTCGCTCTTCCTATCCCCAACGACGGTTCTGGGTCGATGAGATAGACTGGCACTGAGGGACGCACATAGTGAATAAGTCCTGCAGCAGGATAAACATTGAGCGATGTTCCTATGATAACGAATACGTCGGCTTGTTCTGCCACATCGGCAGCCACACTAATCATAGGCACCGACTCGCCGAAGAACACTATGAACGGACGCTCCAACGAACCGTCGCCACACTTTGTGCCGGGTTTCACCTCGCAGTTGTCTTCGGTAAGCTCGCGTATGTAGCGTGGGTCATCGGGATTGCGCGATGAGCAAACCTTTGTCAGTTCGCCATGCAAATGAATTACTCTTGTAGAGCCAGCCTTCTCGTGCAGGTTGTCCACGTTCTGCGTGATGACAGTAACCTTGTATATCTTCTCAAGCTCATGTATGAGTAGATGGCCCTCATTTGGCTGTGCGGCATAGAGTTTGTGGCGCAACATATTATAGAAATTAGTCACAAGCGTAGGGTCTTCCAGCCAACCCTCATGCGATGCTACCTGATCAACGGGATAATTCTCCCACAGTCCGTCGTTGCCACGGAATGTCTTGAAACCCGACTCAACAGACATGCCGGCGCCGGTGAGAAATACAATATGCTTCATACTCTATGTTTTTTAAAGGATATACAACAACTGTACTGTGATTTTTCTTTTTATTACTTTGCCTGCTTCTTCAGCGTCATTAGGGTCTTGCCGCTGGCGTTTGTCAGGTCTACACTACCATCCTCGGCGCCTTTGTAAGCCTTCACGCTTTCAAGGGCTTTGAGAATCTGCTGCTCATATTCCATGTTGGCGCAGAGCATCAATGTAGAGCCAATTTCATTGAAGTTGATGGTTCGCTTATCAGTGTTGACATGGACGATGCCTGTAATGCTGTTGCATCCAGCACATCCGTACACATTGTTCTTGGCAATCTCGAAACCCAAGGTAGGTCGGAATTCTGTCTTAGTGGTATCAATGACAGAACCATTCACCTCAACAATATCCCATTCGCCGTTAAGGTCAGGACCAATAGTTTTGGTTACCGAGCAACTGCTTAGAGCAATTGCTGCGGCTGCAAACAGTATATGCTTCATCTTATTTCAATTTCCAGGTTGCACCATCTTTAGTGTCCTTAACCTCAAAGCCAAGTTCAGCCAACTCGTCGCGTATGCGGTCGCTGGTGGCCCAGTCCTTGGCAGCCTTTGCCTTAGAGCGGAGGTCGAGCACCATATCCACAACCTTGCCGAAAGCTTCCTCGCGGTGAGAGGAAGAACCTGCGTTGTCGGGACGCAATCCAAGGAGGTCGAATGCGAAGAGACGCATTGTCTCTGCCAACTCCTTAAGGTCGGCCTCTGAGATAGTAGCCTTATGGTCGACGAGCTTGTTCACTACAGAGCAAGCCTCGAAGAGGTGAGCGATAACAAGCGGAGTAGCAAAGTCGTCGTTCATAGCGTCGTAACACTTCTGGCGAAGTTCGCCTACAAGTTTCTTTGTGGCGGCATCGCTCTCAGCAGAAGCTGTGATACGGTCAAGGTCGGAGATGCCGTTCATCAACTTCTCAAGACCCTTCTGCGAAGCCTGCAAGGCCTCGTTGCTGAAGTCAACAGTACCACGGTAGTGGGCAGAGAGTATGAAGAAACGGATGGTCATCGGCGAGTAAGGCTGCTCAAGGTTCTTATTGTTGCCTGTGAAAAACTCCTCAAGTGTGATGAAGTTGCCCAACGACTTGCCCATCTTCTGTCCGTTGATGGTAATCATGTTGTTGTGCATCCAATAGCGCACCATCTGGTCGCCCTGCGAAGCCACAGCCTGTGCTATCTCACACTCATGATGAGGGAACACGAGGTCCATGCCTCCACCATGAATGTCGAAATGAGCGCCGAGATACTTTCGTCCCATAGCTGTGCACTCACAATGCCAACCAGGGAAACCGTCGCTCCAAGGACTCGGCCAACGCATGATATGCTCAGGCGAAGCCTTCTTCCAGAGAGCAAAGTCGGCCTGGTTGCGCTTCTCACCCACTCCGTCAAGAGCACGTGATGCGTCCTTTACATCGTCAAGATTGCGGCCTGAGAGAATGCCATAGTGATATTTTTCGTTGTACTTCTTCACGTCGAAGTAGATTGAGCCATTGCTCTCATAGGCAAAACCATTGTCGAGAATCTGCTGCACAAGCTGCTCCTGCTCGATGATATGACCGGTGGCATGCGGCTCAATGCTTGGCGGCAACACGTTGAGAGCCTCCATTGCGGCATGATAGCGGTTGGTGTAGAACTGTGCTATCTCCATAGGTTCGAGCTGCTCCAAGCGTGCCTTCTTCTCAATCTTGTCGTCGCCCTCGTCGGCATCATGCTCCAAGTGGCCCACGTCGGTAATATTGCGAACGTAGCGCACCTTGTAGCCTAAGTGTTTGAGGTAGCGGAAGAGAATGTCGAAGGTGATGGCAGGACGCGCGTGTCCGAGGTGTGGGTCGCCATAAACAGTAGGTCCACAGACGTACATGCCTACGTTAGGGGCGTGCAGCGGTTTGAAGACTTCCTTTCTACGCGACAGCGTATTGTAAATCCAAAGTACTTGTTCCATAATGATTATCTGTTGTTTAAATTAAATTCCACTGCAAATTTAGCAATTATAATTGAATTTAAGGAATAAATCCTTTCAAGTTTCGCAAGTGATGGGAGTTAAGGAGTTTTTATTAAAGTTCAAGTGAACTTTGCTCCCTTGGGTCGCCAAGAAGGGATTGTACGTGCAATCTTGCTACTTTTTTCTCTTATATGCAATTTACAATCTCCGCAAAATCATTCACAACAGCATCCGCACCAGCCTCCACAAGACTCTCGCGTGTTCCGTTGCCGTAGGTCACTCCGATGGTCATACATCCAGCATTGCGTCCCATTAGAATGTCGAAATGAGTGTCGCCCACAACCACGGCATCCTCCTGTTTCAAGCCATAGTGCTTGAGAGTCTTGGTAACAGGCTCGGCATCGGGCTTTGCGTGCTTCACATCCTCGGCAGCAATGATGAATGTAACAATGTCATTGAGCTTGAAACCCTTTATGAAGTCGGCGGCCGACTTATATCCACGGCTTGTGGCGATAGTAATAATGCAACCATTGTCGTACAAACGACGGATAGTCTCAGTCACATTCGGGAACATGGGCACACCTATCTCGGCGTTCACATCCTCGAAAATACGACGGTAGGTTGCGGTGCACACAGCAGCTTTCTCCTCGTCCATAGCCTCGAGTGTGGGGAAAGCCTTCATAAGCGGCAGTCCGATAGTGGCTGCTATCTCTTCGTCGGAGTGCTGCGGCAGGTTCATCGCATCAAGTGTGCGGTGGAACGTATTGAGTATCACGGGACGAGTGTCGGCGATAGTGCCGTCAAAGTCAAGAATAACTATTTTTTTCATAATGCCAACGATTTAAAATTAACCAGTAAGTAACTGTTCAAAATTAATTTTATAAATATGAATAATTCACGAATAAGTTC
>DAVZIG010000034.1:0-20247 GCA_052273435.1 Prevotella sp. | reverse complement strand
TACGGCAGTTTAGCAAACTACTGGTTTCAGCCACTCACCCAAACTTCCATACGATGTAAGTACGGTTGTTAACCGGAGCACTGTTTCTCAATTGCGAGTGCAAAGGTAGTATTTATTCTTGATATCACCAAATGTTTTCCGCACTTTTTTCTTCATAAATGCGATTTTTATGCTTTTTCGCTATTTCCACAGCTTCTGATAGTATCTTTCTGGGCTTTTCAGCCCCAAATCAGGGTGAAAAATCCTCACAAAGTCCATCATCAGCATGTCCGGGCGGAACGACGCCTCCTCGAAATAGGGTACTCCGGTGGCTGAGCCACAGCCATACACCCCACCCTCGCGGAAGGCCTTGAGCATCTTGTAGCCCTGGTATTCGGCAATGAGTTCGCCGCGGCTTGGAGCCTTGCCACCATTATATATAAACAGCCAGCAGTCGGCATCATTGGCGCAAGCCACCACCTTCTCGGGCGCAAGCGCAAGCGAACCGCTATGTCCGTCGGCAGAAAAAGCGTAGCGCGCTCCCGCATCGGCAACAAGCCGCCCCATGCTGCTCTTGCCTCCGGGGCAATACCACACGCCGCTCACCACACGCTCGGTGACCACACGTGGCTTAAGGCGCGAACGGCGTGCCAGCCGCATGCCCTCCTTATAGTTGCGCTCGACAACGGTAAAGAGCGAGTCGGCCTCGCGCTCCCTACCCATGAGCATTCCGTAGAAGCGCATCCACTCGGCACGACCCAGAGCCGATGTCTCCATATAGTCGGCACACTCAATGACGGGCACCCCTATATGGTCAAGCTGACCATAGCTCGCCCCCTCAAAGGGCGACACGAAGATGGCCTGCGGCCTAAGGCTCACGATGCGCTCCACCGACGGCGACATGCTGTTGCCGCAATCGGCTATCAGCCCCTTCTTTACACCTTGCCGGATGGCGGGGAGATTGATATAACTGAGGTCGCACACTCCACTTATCGACTTTCCCGCCCCTAAGGCGCCGAGCAGATAGCAATGGGGAGAAGTGAACACCACGCTGCGCGTGACGGGAGTGCAGACCACCGTGCCATCGGGCAAATTGCCCGCACGGGCAGAATCCTTGCGGTCGACAAGCACATAACGGTGGAGCACGCTACCCTTACGCCACGGATTGCCGAGCGAGACAAGCGTGTAGCCATCGTAGCGCACAGCCATGATGTGCTCGGAATACTTGAAACGTATGGTGTCGCCACCCTGCTGCGACTTGCCGGAGGATGACTTGCTGCATGAGCCTGACGAAAGGAGCACCGCCACTCCAAGCAAAACGAGGAGAAGAGAATGCGGGAAGATTTTACGGATATACATTATTATATATGGATTAAATGTGACATTGGCAGAACATGAACAAAACACGAACTGCGGATGCAAAATTAACCATAAATGGCAAACGGGCAAAGGAAAAAACCATTTATAAAATAAAAACAACAAAAAAATTTTGCACATTATTTTATTTATGCTACATTTGCATTAGCTTTAATAAAGCTAACTTGAAAACTCATAAATCATAACTAAAAATTACAATCTAACCTTTTTCACAACCTTATGGCACAAGAAAAAAGAAATCTTCTAAGCGGAGAGTACAGCAAGAAAAACGCTGCCCTCTTTATCGTATCGATGATCATCTTCCTTACAATTTGGAATTTGCCCATCGACAGCTTCGGCATTGAAGGACTCACTGTAATCCAGCAACGCGTAATCGCAGTGTTTGCCCTCGCCACCATCCTGTGGGTGACGGAGGCCATCTCGCCATGGGCAACTTCCGTATCGCTCATCGGACTGCTGCTGCTGACCACATCCGACAACGCCTTCCACTTCTTCCGCTCAGGCATCGACAAGAGTGAGCTGCTCGACCACAGCGCGCTCATGGCTACATTCGCCGACCCAATCATCATCTTATTCCTCGGCGGATTCATACTTGCCATCGCCGCCACGAAGTCGGGACTCGACGTGCTGCTCGCACGAACGCTGCTCAAACCCTTCGGCAACAAGAGCGAGAACGTGCTTCTGGGATTCATCCTCATCACAGGCGTATTCTCGATGTTCGTCAGCAACACAGCCACGGCTGCCATGATGCTCACGTTCCTCGCCCCTGTGTTCAAAGCTCTGCCTCCTGAGGGCAAGGGCCGTGTGGCCCTCACGCTGTCAATACCTGTGGCTGCCAACATCGGCGGTATGGGCACCCCTATCGGCACTCCCCCCAACGCCATCGCCCTGAAATACCTCAACTCGCCCACAGGCCTGAACCTGGGCATCGGCTTCGGCGAATGGATGATGTACATGATGCCTCTGACCGTCGTGCTGCTGCTCATCGGATGGTTTCTGCTGAAGAAATTCTTCCCGTTCAAGAAGAAGACCATCGAGCTCGAGATCGAGGGCGAAGTGCAGCACAACTGGCGCACTACCGTTGTGGCAGTCACCTTCATCGCCACCGTGCTCCTCTGGATATGCGACCGCTGGACAGGCGTAGGCTCAAATACCGTCGCAATGATTCCTATCGTGGTGTTCGCATTCACAGGCGTGATCAAGGCACGCGACCTCGAGGAAATTAACTGGAGCGTAATCTGGATGGTGGCAGGCGGTTTTGCCCTCGGACTGGCCCTCAACGAGTCGGGACTTGCTGAGAACGTAATCAAGAGCATCCCGTTCGGCAAATGGTCGCCAGTGGCCATACTGCTCGCTTCGGGAGTGATCTGCTACATCCTCTCCAACTTCATCTCCAACACCGCAACAGCAGCCCTGCTCGTGCCTATCCTCGCCGTGGTGTGCAAGGGCATGGGCGATTCGCTCAACAGCATCGGCGGCACGCCTACCGTGCTCGTCGGCATCGCCGTGGCAGCATCTGTGGCCATGACATTGCCTATCTCAACTCCACCTAACGCCATCGCCCACTCCACAGGACTGGTGAAGCAGAACGAGATGATGAAGATAGGACTCACAATGGGCATCATCGGACTGGTGCTCGGCTACACTTTGCTGTACGTATTGGGTGAAATGCACGTTTGGTAACATCAATAAAAAAAATGGATTTCGACCAAGAAACATTGTACGCAGTCGCCCTGACTCGCATAGATCATTTTAATCCCGCCACAAGCAGACAGCTCTACCGTCTGCTCGGTTCGGCTACGGCTATCATGGAGCACCGCCACGACATAAAGGCGGTGCTCCATGACGCGTCTCCGCGCATTACAGAATCGTTGAAGGATATCTCGGAAGCCATGCGGCGGGCCGAAAAAGAACTTGAATTTGACGCGGCCCACAGCATACAGCCCCTCACCATCAACGACCCCAACTACCCCGAACGGATGCGCGAATGCCACGACGCACCACTCGTGCTCTACTATCGGGGCACGGCAAACCTCAACCAACGACGCATCCTGTCGATCGTTGGCACGCGCCATTGCACCGTCTACGGACAGGAAATCATCAGAAAATTCACAGCCGAGCTGAAGGCTCTTTGCCCGGAGGCGATAATAGTGAGCGGACTGGCCTACGGCGTGGACATCAACGCCCACAGGAATGCCCTGGCCAACGACATCGACACCATCGGCATTCTCGCCCACGGACTCGACTATCTCTACCCCACCGCCCACCGCGACACGGCTGCACAAATGCTCAACCACGGCGGACTCGCCACGGAATTCATGACGGAGACAAATGCCGACAAGATGAACTTCGTGAGACGCAACCGCATCATCGCAGCCCTTGCCGACGCTACGATTGTGATTGAAAGCGCCAACAGGGGCGGAGGCCTCATCACCGCAGATATAGCACAAGGATATGGACGCGACGTGTTTGCATTCCCCGGAAACGTGGGAATGCCCTACAGCGAGGGGTGCAATAATATCATACGCAAAAAACAAGCTGAGCTTATCACTTCGGCTGAGGACTTCATAAACGCAATGCATTGGGAAGAAGACCGACAGCTGAATCAGGCTAAGAAAAGGGGAATAGAACGCCAACTGTTTCCTGAACTAAACGGCGACGAGACTAAAATCATGCAACTCCTGTCGCAAGACAACGACCTGCAGGCCAACAACATCAGCGTAAAAACAGGACTGACTATTGCCGCAACTAACTCGGCACTATTCAGCATGGAAATGAAGGGGATGGTGAAAATGATGGCAGGTGGAATTTACCACCTGTACTTGTAAAGAAAAACACCATACGCTTATGCTAATTTAGTTAAAAATCGTTTAAGTCGCAAGAAACATAAGAGTATTATTCACAATCTATGTAATTTTGCCATAACCAAAACACCTCAAACGATTTTCAGCATAAGAAATCCAGAAATACCACACGCTATATGCAATCCTACAACTATAAAGAAAAAAACACCCACACCACAGATTGTGCCATGTCGTTCTACGACCAGCTTGAAGACACCGCAACAGCCAGCTGCACCATTCGCAAACGATTCCTGATGCTGCGCGACATCTTCAAACGCATTATCAACCAGGGCATCGCACATACCAACATCAACTTCATCGGTATGTTTGCCAAGCTCGACTATCTCGTGAAGCAATACGACATACCAAACGAAGTGGCCATGCGTATCCACGACACACGCAAAGTGCTCAACGCCATCCACAGCACAGACGACGCGGAACTCACCAAATCCCTGCCCCACGACATCAAAGCCACCGCCTTGCTCGCTATGCACACCAACGGAGGCATCGACATCCCGTCATCACTAAGCAGACTGTTCCCAAGAAAGGACAGGAAAAACCATTGGAGCAAGTTCGACATCAACCTGCTGCGCTGTATGGTGGCTTCGTGGGACGACGACTACATATACGCAACCGAAGAACTCAACGCCTCGGAACTGAAAATTTGCTACGGACAGCAAAACAGATACCTCACACACAACGGCAAGGGCGACTGGACCTACCTGAAGCAGATTCTCTCGAAAGACTCACAGCTCAACCTTGTGCGCATCCGCATGGAGGAGGACGTGTGCATGCCTGAACTTATAATCTTCGAGCCCGACTATCTCATCGACATCACCACCATTGCCTCCTGCTTCGAGTCGTACGCCGAGTCGCCATACGTGAACATGGTGAACAGGCTCAAGCCACAAGCCAACAACATGCACGTGCATCTCGGTAACCTCGCAGGACAGTTTCTCGATGACACCGTACACAACCGCAAAGTGACGTTTGGCGAGGGGATAATGGAGTTTTTCAGGCAAAACACAATCAGCCTTACCTCATGCGACGACATGAACGACCATACCACAGTTCAGAAATTCTACCAGGAAGCACGCTCACAAAAACAGAACATCGAGAAGCTGATAGGAAAGAACCTGCCCGAGGTAATGGACGAATACGACCCTAAAGCCGTGGTGCTCGAGCCTACATTCTTCAGCGACGTGCTTGGCATACAGGGACGTCTCGACTTCCTGCACGACAAAAACGGACACACCACCATCATAGAGCAAAAATCGGGCAAGGGAGCCTTCGTGCCTTTCTCCTCGCCCGAATACAACCCCAACCGACCCGAACCACAGGAGAAGCACCTTGTGCAGCTATCGCTCTATCGTGCGCTGTTCAACTACGAATTCAAGAAACATTCCGACGAACTGCGACACTTCATGCTGCTCTACTCAAAATACAAAGAGGGGCTTGTGTCGATTGCCAACCTGCCTGAGCTTACGCTGCGGGCCATACGAATGCGCAATCTGCTGACATGGACCGACCTGACCTCATCGAGCATGGGAATAGAAATGCTCGGAAGTCTCACGCCCGAAATGCTCAACCGCAAGGGAGCAACCGGTCGGCTATGGGATGAATGGACTCGTCCGGAACTCGAACGCCTGCTTTCGCCAATACATGAGGCGTCGGCGTTGGAACGCGCCTACTACTTCCGCTTCCTGCACTTCATCGAGCGCGAGCACCTGCTGTCGAAAGTAGGCAACAAAACCAAGGACGACAGCGGATTTGCTGCCATCTGGCTCGACATCATCGAGGACAAGCGCGCAGCCGGAAACATCTACGAGCAGCTCTCAATCAGCGAATATGGCATGAACAACGACGGTATGGTGGAGAGCCTCAAGCTGAAATTCGCCACAGAGCAGTCGGCCGACACATCCAACTTCCGCAAGGGCGACATCGTCATCCTCTATCCATACAAAATGGAGAATCAGCCCAACGCATGCGCTCAGATGGTCAACCGTGCCTCTATTAAAGAAATCACAAACGAGGGATTGGAAGTGGTGTTGCGCAACTCGCAGACCGACAAACAGGTGTTCGACGTTTCAGAAGACACCTTCTGGGCCATCGAACACGACATGTTTGAATCATCGGCACGATCGCTCTACAGCGCCTTGCACAGCTTCCTCTCAGCTTCACAGGAACGGCGCGACCTGTTGTTAAGCCAACGCCAGCCCACCATCGACCCTCACGTCCACATGCAAGGCGAATACGGACGATTCAACATTCTCGTGGAGAGAGCCAAACAATCACGCGACCTATTCCTCGTCATCGGCCCTCCAGGCACAGGCAAGACATCATTCGGACTACTCAACATTCTGAAGGAAGAGCTCACCGACCCACACTCCAACGTGCTGCTCCTCTCCTACACCAACCGTGCCGTAGACGAAATCTGCTCAAAGCTACTCGAGAGCGGCATCGACTTCCTGCGCATAGGTTCAGAACTCAACTGCGACGAGTCCTACCACGACCATCTGCTGACCAACCGTGTGAAGCAATGTCATACAGCCAATGAGGTGAAGGACATCATGGCCAACACCCGTGTGTTCTGCGCCACTACAGCCGCTCTCAATGCCAACATCCACATCTTTAAGATCAAGCACTTCGACCTTGCCATCATCGACGAGTCGTCACAAATCCTCGAGCCTCATCTCATAGGTTTGCTCAGCGCCAAGTCGGGAGGAAGAAACGCAATCGGACGCTTTGTGCTTATCGGCGACCACAAACAGCTGCCTGCCGTTGTGCAACAGACCACGGAGGAATCGCAAGTGGACAATCCCGAATTACGCGAAATAGGACTTACCGACTGTAGACTGTCATTATTCGAGAGACTGCTTGTCAAATTCAAGACCGCCGATGGCTACGACCCGCGCTTTATATATATGCTCACACGACAAGGGCGAATGCACCAAGACATTGCCGAATTTCCCAACTATGCATTCTATGGCAACCGACTCGAGGTGGTGCCGCTACAGCACCAGACCCTCCCGGTGGAGACATGCAAGTCGCTCAACGGCATTGAGCAAATGCTGCGCACCCGCCGCATCACATTCGTCGCCGCTCGAAAGCCAAGAACTTCGCTGTCGGCTAAAACCAACCAAGTGGAAGCCGAAATGATTGCGGCTACAGTACTGCAGATCTACAACATCAACAAGGACTCGTTTGACGAGAACCAAACGGTAGGCATCATCGTGCCCTACCGCAACCAAATCGCCACCATACGCAACGCTATCGACCGTTCTGCGATTGCTCCTCTCCACAACATCACCATCGACACCGTGGAGCGCTACCAAGGCAGCCAGCGCGACTATATCATCTATGGATTCACCGTGCAGCAGCCCTATCAGCTCAACTTCCTCACCAACAACGTGTTTGAGGAAGATGGAATGGTGGTGGACAGAAAACTGAATGTGGCCATTACACGTGCCCGACTGCACCTAATACTCGTAGGCAACCCAGACATCCTGCGCGAGAACCTCAGCTTCTACAAACTCCTGGAGTATGCGAAGAGCAAGTCAGCCTACATCAACATCCCCCTGGAGCAGTATTGCGAAGGCAGATTCTGCCTACCTCAAGCAAACATGACAAACAGCGAGGACGACATTATGCTTGGCAACAACCGCGACGCCAATCTTGTGTTCATCAACTACGGCCGCTCCGACTTCTCTCACGGAATGATGGCTTACAGCAAAACCCTACAGCAGCCCATCACGCTCACCGCTGCCGACCAAGTGGAAATCTACTGCCATTACCTCATGCCTGAACGCATAGAGAAAGCCAAACAGATGTATCGCTCACACATTACAGAAATAAACGACATTGCAGCAAGAAATAACATGCGAGTGAGAATGATTGACTTCGGATGCGGTCCGGCCACATGCGGAGTGGCTTTGGCGGAAGCCATGGAAGAGGAGAAAAGGGATGGATATCCATTGGCTATTGAATACATCGGAGTCGATGTGTCGGAGGCTATGAGAACCAAGGCGGAAAAAGAAATGCAAAGAATAAAGACGACAAACAATCTCAGCTGGCAGTTGGTCGACTCACCAGATGAAATTGCCGATAATACATCACATGTAAACCCATCACCAGACAGATCGTCACTCACTATTTTCAACTTTTCGCACTTCTTTGCCTGTATAAACGGTGAAGAGGCTGAGACTTTGGCAAACAAAATAAAGAGGATGATGTCGGACAACCCTGACAATGAGTACCTGTTCTTCGTGCTACAGTCTGATGATGACGACAGGCTGCGCTCGTACAGGGTGTTCAAGAAAATGTGTGCTTGCTGAAGACAGAGCCTGTTGTTTTTTTACGTTTTGTGAAAAAATCAGGAGAAGCGACTAAGGGTTTTCATTCCTGTCCGCGTCTTACTGTTGAATCCGTCAATGAAACCGACGGTAAAACATAAAAAACATATACAAGAAAATTATGAAAACCAACAAAAATCTCTTAAAAATGTCGCTCTGCATCATAACGGGCGGAGCAACAATGGTTTCAGCAAAGGCCCAGTCGAAATTCCACATAGATCTCGACTATCATAACAATATCGGCCTGTCGGAAAATAAGTTCGGACACAACTATGGGCCAAGCGACTTCAACATGGGAGGCCACTCTCTGCGTCTGGGCGCACGCTATGACGTGGCTGAAAAATGGTCGGTGGGCGGAGGCATTGGACTTGACCGCTACACAGGAGACGATTTCAACACCATGCCTATTTACGCCACACTACGCTATAAGCCATTCAAAAAACTCGCTGGAGCCTATGCCTTCACCGACTTGGGATATGCCATCGACCCATCGTTTGGCGACTTCCACAAAGGATTTACAGGTAAACTTGGCGTGGGATATACAGTAAACTTGGCTAAGAATTTCGGATTGAACTTCCAAGTTGCCTACGACTACAAGGACTTCCGTAATGTATGGTATGGATACATCAGTACCGAATCAAATATGCCTATATTCTACGAAAGCAACGCTACTCGACACTCGCTGTCGTTGGGTGTGGGCGTGACTTTTTAAACAATATGAACATTGAACAACTTTTTCGCCAATACTATCGTCCACTCTGTGTCTATGCCATACATTTTCTTGACGACGTAGATACAGCCGAGGACGTGGTGATGGACTGCTTTGTGAGATTTGCCGAAAAAACAGACAATGGTGAAGAATTTGCCGCACCCAAGAGCTATCTTTACAGCATGACGCGCAACGCCTGTCTCGACCACATACGACGCAACACTTTTAGCCATACAACTATCGCTGACGCGGAGCTTCTGAATATGGAGACCGACGACAACGAGTTGCAGGAACGAAGTGAGCGCGAGGCACGACTGTGGGCAGAGATTGACAGTCTGCCCGAGGCATGCCGACGTGTGTTTCTCATGAGCAAGCGCGACGGCAAGCGCAACAGCGACATTGCCGAAACGCTCGGCATAAGCATTAAGACAGTGGAAGCACACATGCACAAGGCTTACACAACACTTCGTGGACGGGCAAAGGCTATTTATCTCCTGTTGTTGCAACTGTGACTCTCGGGATTAGGAAATACATATATATATAATAAGGTGAGAATTATGAACAAGATAAATGATGATGAGCTGCAATTTGTCGCAAAACACTACAAGCCAAATTGCCTCAACACAAATAGAGCATGGCAACGCTTCAAAAGAATAAGCGGCACACAACAGCACTACAACAGGCGCAAGATAGCTGTAGCCGCTTCCATAACATTTGCTGTGGGCATTGCCGTGGCTGCCGGAATCATCGGCTACCATAACTATATGCTGCCACAAAAGCCTATACATAACAAGATGTTGGCAGACTCTGCCATAACCATAATAACCTACGAACATGAAGAATGCGACACTACCGACGTTTTCCGCTTCAACCACACTCCTATCAACGAAGTGCTAAACGAACTGTCGCGCCACTATAATACGAAACTCACAACCAACGACACGACGAAGAGCGTGTCGGGAGAGATTGAGGCTGCGAATGTTGAGGACGCTATTGAGATATTAGAAACGACATTAGGAGTGAAGATTGAAAGAAAGTAATCATTCTTTTCTAAGAGTTCAACCGACAAATCACATGATGTATCACCACTAAAAAGCGACAACTAAAAATGATGAAAATATCCCAATACGTCATCCCACTATTCCTTAGCCTGCATCTTGCTTGTCTCCACACTCTTGCCGACCCTATTCCTACTGGCGTCTCCTCCAACCGTAGCACCATACTCAACGAAATAAGACGATTGCAGAAACAACACAAAGTACACTTTGTATACGACTCTGCCTTGCGGCTCGACAAGACTTACACTGGACCAGACCTCTGTCTCATGCCACTAAACAAGGCTTTGGAGACGCTCTTCCACCAAAGTGGAATAGAATACAGACAGATAAACAACAACATTCTGCTGAAACTGTCGGCTACGCCTGTGCAGCATCCCACTGCCGAGCACAAAGCCACATTCACAATAAGAGGATTGGTCACCGACATTCAAGGAGAACCCATTGTAAATGCAACCATTTTCGACCTCACAACCAAAGACGGCACATTGTCCGACAGCCGAGGACGTTATCTGTTGCACCTGACAGAGGGCAGACACCGCCTGCGCGTGTCGAGCATTGGATGCGAAGCCGACACACTCGACATTAATATACGGACTAACAGCTCGCACAACTTCCAACTGGCACAGACCGTAGAGCTGAAGGAAGTGGTGGTGACCGAAGACATGAACTCACCCATACTCACAACACAGACAGGCAAACGCACTTTCACGGCAAAGGACATAAACAATGGGTTTGCACTATTTTCATCACCCGACCTCGTTAAGACCATTCAAAACACATCGGGAGTGGCATCGGGCGTTGACCTTGTGTCGGGAATGTATGTACACGGAGGCAACAGCGACGAAAACCTGTTTCTGCTCGACGGCACCCCAATCTACCAGACCAACCATTCACTGGGACTTTTCTCTGCATTCAACTCCGACATTATCAAGAATGTAGACTTCTACAAAAGCGGATTTCCTGCACGATATTCAGGCAGGATATCATCGATTACGGATATACGCACCCGCGACGGCAACATGGAACGAATACAAGGCACGGCATCAATCGGCTTACTCGACGGACGCATACAGGTGGAAGGACCGATAAACCGCAACCGCACATCGTTCAACGTTTCGCTCAGACGAAGCTGGATCGACCTCTTGCTGCGACCTGCTTGCGCAATAACCAACAAAAGCAATGAGGAAAAATATAATTTGGGCTATATGTTCCACGACTTCAACGCCAAGCTCACCCATCACATCAACAGCCGATCCACAATTTGGACCAGCATCTATTCCGGTTACGACAGCTATAGTGTGAACGACAAAAGCCAGTTGGGAGACAACGTGACAGACACTGAGAACAGGATGACATGGGGCAATCTCAACGGTACAATTGGAGCCAACTTCCTGTTGTCGCCCACTCTATCCATGCAAACCATGCTCACAGCCACCTACAGCCAATCACGACAGAAATTCAATGAGGAGGACTACGACATTGTGGACAAGGGAGGACACCGCCGCAACTATCTCGACATACGACTCAACAGCGCAGAGATGACCGACATTGCCGCTCATGCCGACTTCAACTGGAAACCCACAAGCAACCATCACATCCACTTTGGAGCTGCCGTAACAAGACAACTGTTCAGACCACAGACCAAACGACAGGCTTTCTACTATGGCGACCCACAAGCGGGATGCGACACAACCAACATACACTCAAGAGTGAACACTGTGTCGCACGAGGCTACCGCATATGCTGAGGATGAGATGAGGGTAAACAACCGACTGTCGGCAAACATTGGCACAAGCCTTACTGCCACTGTCGTAAACGGTCGCACTTACTTTATGATTGACCCACGCGTGGCTCTTAAGTGGCAACTCTCAAACAGCGCGTCGCTGAAACTCTCGTACACACACATGTCGCAGAGCATACACCGCATATCAAGCAGTTTCCTTGAACTGCCCACCGACTTCTGGGTGCCAACTACAAACGAGATAAAGCCTACTATGTCGCATCAGATTACAGCAGGCATCTACACACAGCCGTCACAACATCTCGCGCTGTCACTCGAAGCCTACTATAAAATGACGTCGCACTTGCTGCAATATCGACATTGGATGGGATTCCAACCGTCGGCAACAACATGGAACCGAGACGTGGCCGACGGCAAAGGAAAGAGCTACGGCATTGAGGCTGACGCCACTTACACCAACAAATCCACAACAATATCAATGGCCTACACCCTGTCGTGGAGCAGAAGATTGTTCAAGGACATCTATCCAGAGTGGTTTGACTACCAGTTTGACAACCGCCATAAGATAAACATCTCGCTCAGCCATAGTTTTTCCAAACGTATATTAATGTACGCTGCATGGACCCTCCACACGGGCAACCGCACCACCATGCCTGTAGGCTACGCTATGCAGCCCAACATTCCAGGCGATTACGGTTACAGCTACGACTATATATATGACCGTCCCAACAATTTCCAGCTTCCGTCCTACCACCGTCTTGACATAGGCGCAAACTTCCGACACACCACACGCCACGGCAAGGAGGGTATATGGAATGTAAGCATATATAACGCCTATTGCCACTTGAACACCATGTATGTGAAGGTAAAACTCAACAACAACAAGTTCCAAATCAAGAGCTATGGCTATATACCGATAATACCATCCGTAAGCTACACTCTGAAATTCTGAATATAATGTTCTGAACAAATATATAAGACTATGAACAAGACAAAAACTCTTTGCATCATCACCCTAATCATGCTCCTCACTACAGCGTGCACAGACAGCGTGAGCCTCAGCCAACTGTCAAAACAACCAAGCAAACTCGTTGTATACGCCTTTCCTTCAGAAAGCGACACAATCAACATAACTGTGTCCGCCACTTATCCGATAAGCGGCGAGATGCCCAAGCTCAATGTGAAAAGCCTCAGCTGCACAACCAACGGCATAGCCGACCGCATAATACCCATCGACGACTCAATAATAGGCGACGAAATACCCGTGGCACGGTTTATAGCCATAGGAACACACAACAACGGCGACAGAATTGACATTAAGGTAAAGGCGACTGGCTTTAGCGAGGCTTATGGCAGTAGCGTCATACCACAAAAGCCAGATATCGAAAGCTCCCGGCTCGACACGTCATTGTTCAAGGGCATCAGCTATCCTGTTGTACGCCTGAACATGCGCGACAACTCCTCCACACCATTTTATGCCGTTCGCATTGAAAGCAAGAACGAAGAATACTCATACAACCGAAATGACTACATGTCAATTATAGTAGCTGCCGAACCTATACTCTGCAACTCCTCAAACATAGACATCGACCTAAGTGACTGGGACAACAGCTTCTACAGAAACATTTATAATTTCGACAATAGTTCTTTCTACGACGGCAAGGCGACACTGCACCTATATATTGAGACGTGGCTGAACGAAAACGTGGTTTATCGTCCACACCTACTCGCCCTGTCTCCTGAATACAACAATATGCTGCGCTCGCTCAACGACATAGGCAACAACGACTTTGGCAAGTATGGACTTGCCTTCGCCTACTCCAATTACACAAACGTGCACGGAGGATATGGATGTATAGGAGCTTATGCGGAGACAGTAGGGGATTGGATGAAATAAAATATCGGCTTAGCGAATTTATGAATCCAATTGCCAGATAGATATTTTTCTCCATTTATTTGTCAAAACAGATTCTTTTATCTAAATTTGCAATATATATAAGCAAAGATATGAATATTCTCGAACTATCACAACAGCGTTTCTCGGCACGCAAATATACAACCGAGCCAGTAAGTCAGGCCGACCTTGACTATATTCTCGAATGTGTGCGCCTCGCACCATCGGCTGTAAACAAGCAACCTTGGAAATTCGTCATCGTGCGTAGCGAGGAGGCAAAGAGCAAACTGTGCCAAGCCTACGACCGCGAATGGTTTCGCTCTGCACCTCTCTACATCGTATGCATGAAGAACAACAAGGAGTGCTGGACACGCCGTTATGACGACAAACCTCATGGAGATATAGATGTGGCAATTGCAGTTGAGCACCTTTGCCTTGCAGCAACAGAACGAGGATTGGGCACCTGCTGGGTGTGCAACTTCGACACTAAGATTATGAGCGAGCTGCTGCTTTCTGACGACTTTGAGGCTGTTGCAATTATCCCTATCGGACATATAGCCGAAGACTGTCCACATGCCGAGAAGAAGAGAAAGGCAATTGAGGAGATTGTCGAGGAAATATAAAACATAAAAAAAAATAAACGATGAAGAAATCTTTTATCATAGCTGTTCTCATGACTGTAGCCGTGACAATAGCCAATGCTCAGGGAGCATTAAAGAAAGTATACAACGAAAACATCAACCCTATGGAGCAAATCGACAAAGCTCTTGCCAAAGCTAAGGCCGACAACAAATATGTTGTATGTCAAGTAGGTGGCAACTGGTGTCCTTGGTGTTTGCGTTTTGCCGACTTTGTGGAGACAAACTCGGCTGTAAACAAGGCCGTGAACGACAATTTCGAACTTATACACGTCAACTACAATCCTCGCAAGAGCTCAAGCGACGAGTCTTCAAACAAGGCTGCTGAAATGATGAAACGCCTGGGCAATCCGGCACGATTCGGTTTCCCCGTTTTCGTTGTACTTGACACTAACGGCAAAGTGCTGCACATTCAAGATTCGAGCTTCCTTGAGGAGGACAAAAGCTACAGCGAGAAAAAGGTGCTGAGATTCTTCAAGAACTGGACTCCTGCTGCTGTAGAAAACAATAAATAATGGATATCTAATATAAAACACTATAACAAAAAAAAGTATGAGAAACAAAATGAAGTATTTAGCAGTTGCAGCTATCGTGATGATGGCTTCATGCAACGGGAAAAAGACTGTTCAGAATGAAACAAGCAATGATTCTACAAGCGTAGCTGACATAACGGCCACTGGCGAGAATGTGGATTTGGCTGCTGTTGCTGGCACTTACGAGGGTACATTGCCAGCTGCCGACTGTCCGGGAATTAAGACAGTACTCACCATTAATGCCGACAGCACTTATGAAATCAAGCAGGATTATATCGACCGTAAAGACGGACACGACGAGGCAAGCGGTGTGTTGCAGGTTCTTGACGGTAGCGTGTTGATGCTTGTGCGTCCTTCAAGCGGCGAGCATACCTTCTACAAGGTGAAGGATGCCAAGAGCGTTGTTATGACCGACTCACTCGGCAATGAGCCTGAAGGAGAAATGGCAAAGCTCTATGTGCTGACAAAGAAGTAAATGCACACGCAGCAAAACATATGATTATGACTTTACCGGAAGCTATAATACAAAGACATAGTGTACGCAGATACGTCCACAAGCCTCTTTCGGATGAAATCGTTGAGAGATTGCGAAAGAAGATTGAAGAATGCAACGCAGAAGGAGAACTGCACATACAGCTTGTATGCAACGAGACGAGAGCCTTTACGGGATTCTTCTCATACGGCAAATTTTCTGGCGTGGAGAACTACATTGTGATGGTTGGCAAGAAGGCCGACGATCTGGACGAGCGTGTGGGCTATTATGGTGAGCAACTGGTTTTGTTGGCACAGACACTCGGACTAAATACCTGCTGGGTAGGACTGAGCTATCGTAAGGTGGACAAGGCTTACATTGTAGGTGATGACGAAAAACTTACGTGTATGATTGCCTTGGGATATGGTGCCACGCAGGGCTTTAAGCGCAAGAGCAAGACAGCAGAGCAAGTGAGCAACATCAGCAACGACTCGCCCGAATGGTTTCGTAAGGGTGTGGAAGCAGCCTTATTGGCACCCACTGCCATCAATCAACAGAAGTTCTCGTTCACTCTCTTGCCTATTGAGCAAGGCACTGAAGCCAAGCCTAAGGTTCTCGCAAAGCGAGGTTTCTCAATGGTGGGATACACCAAGATGGACCTCGGTATCGCCAGACTGCACTTCGAGATAGGAGCAGGAAAGGAGAACTTCGACTGGGTTAATTTGTAATAATATACTCGTCTTTCTCATTTGGACTTCAAAAACATTGCAGAAGTCATCCGCAAGACAGAATATTTCAGTAAATTTGTCCTCATTGATTATTGCTAAATATATCGTCGGAATCATGTTAAATGTTGCCCCTTTACTATAAAGACAAGTAAATGAAGTTTTAGTACATATTGGCTTAAACAGGAGTTTAAGTTGACTGAAACTCCAGTACCATACGTATGAAACTCCAGTACCATATGTATGAAACTCCAGTACCAGTTAGGCAGTACTAAAGTGGTACTGGGATTACAACAAAAAAAGAGACAATGAAGGCAACATGTTTGAATGTATATTGCCTTCATTGTCTCTTTTATTTTACATTATATATTAGTACTCACCCCAAGCCTTGATGTCGATATCCTCAATCTTCGTTGTGCAGAATGCATAGATAAACGCACTTGCAAGACGAGCGTTGGTGATAAGAGGCACGTTGAGATCGATAGCAGCACGACGAATCTTGTAGCCGTTGCTAAGCTCTGAGCTTGTGAGGTTCTTAGGAATGTTGACAACCATGTCGATTGTGTGATTGTGCAACAGGTCGAGAGCCTTAGGCTCATCACCCTCCTCCGATGGCCAGAGAACGTGGGTGTTCTTAATGCCATTCTCATCAAGGAACTTGCTTGTACCGCCTGTAGCATACAGATTGTAGCCGTTCTCGATAAGCATCTTGGCAGCGTCGAGCATAGCAACCTTCTGCTTAGCACCACCTGTAGAAAGAAGGATGTTCTTCTTCGGGATGCGGTGGCCTACAGAGAGCATACTCTTGAGCAATGCTGTGTTGGTGTCGTCGCCCAAACAACCTACCTCACCAGTAGAGCTCATGTCTACACCGAGCACTGGGTCAGCCTTCTGCAGACGGTTGAATGAGAACTGCGAAGCCTTGATACCTACATAGTCGAGATCGAAGAGGTTCTTGCTCGGTTTCTCTACCGGCAGACCAAGCATTACGCGAGTGGCAAGCTCGATAAGGTTGATCTTAAGAACCTTGCTCACGAATGGGAATGAACGTGAGGCACGCAAGTTACACTCGATAACGAGGATATCGTTGTCGCGAGCCATGAACTGAATGTTGAATGGTCCGTTGATGTGAAGCTCCTTGGCAATCTGACGACCTACACGCTTACAGCGGCGAACAGTCTCAACATAGAGTTTCTGTGGCGGGAACTGGATAGTAGCATCACCAGAGTGTACACCAGCAAACTCAATGTGCTCTGATATAGCGTAGGCAATAACCTCACCATTCTTAGCCACGGCATCCATCTCGATTTCCTTGGCATGCTCGATGAACTTGCTCACAACAACCGGGTGATCCTCGCTAACGTTGGCAGCCAACTGGAGGAATCGCTTCAGCTCGTCCTCGTTAGAGCAAACGTTCATGGCAGCACCTGAGAGCACGTATGACGGACGTACGAGTACTGGGAATCCTACACGCTCGATGAAGCGGTCGATGTCCTCCATGCTTGTAAGTGCGCTCCACTCTGGCTGGTTGATGCCATTGTTGGTAAGCATCTGCGAGAACTTAGCACGGTCCTCAGCGTTGTCAATATCCTGAGCCTTGGTACCGAGGATTGGCACGTGCTGCTCGTCGAGGAGCATAGCAAGGTTGTTAGGAATCTGACCACCTGTAGAAACGATTACACCGTGAGGTGTCTCAAGGTCGATGATGTCCATAACGCGCTCGAATGTAAGCTCGTCGAAGTAGAGACGATCGCACATATCGTAGTCGGTAGACACGGTCTCAGGGTTGTAATTGATCATAACCGAACGATAGCCCTCCTTGCGGATTGTGTTAAGAGCCTGAACACCACACCAGTCGAACTCTACAGACGAACCGATACGGTAAGCGCCCGAACCAAGAACGATGATAGAACGCTTGTCGTTCTCGAATGTGATGTCGCTCTTCACACCAGCGTATGTAACGTACAGATAGTTGGTCTGTGCTGGATACTCGGCAGCGAGGGTGTCAATCTGCTTTACAACTGGCAGAATGCCATAGTTCTTACGACGTGAGCGAACTACGAGAGATGCCTTACGCATTGACTTAAGCTCATCCTCAAGACCAACGGCACGTGCAATCTGGAAATCGGTGAAACCGTATACCTTTGCTGTGCGGAGAAGTTCCTTGTCGAGTGTGTTGATGTTGCACTTCTTCATAGCCTCATCGATGTCGATGATGTGTTGGAGCTTCTCGAGGAACCACTTGTCAATCTTGGTAAGATCATGTATCTGGTCGACAGTATAGCCCTTGTGCATAGCCTTAGAGATGACAAACACACGCTTGTCGGTCGGCTCGCGCAGAGCTGCATCGATATCCTCTATCTCAAGTTCCTTGTTCTCAACGAAGCCGTGCATGCCCTGGCCGATCATACGCAGACCCTTCTGAATAGACTCCTCGAAGTTGCGGCCGATAGCCATAACCTCACCTACTGACTTCATTGAAGAGCCCAACTCCTTGTCTACACCACGGAACTTAGAGAGGTCCCAACGTGGAATCTTGCAGACTACATAGTCGAGTGCCGGCTCGAAGAATGCGCTGGTGGTCTTGGTTACAGAGTTCTTCAACTCGAACAAGCCGTAGCCCATACCGAGCTTAGCAGCAACAAAGGCGAGAGGATAACCAGTTGCCTTAGAAGCAAGAGCTGACGAACGGCTCAGACGAGCGTTCACCTCGATAACGCGATAGTCCTCCGACTGTGGATCGAAAGCATACTGCACGTTACACTCGCCAACGATACCGATGTGGCGGATAATCTTGATGGCGAGAGCACGAAGCTTGTGATACTCCGAGTTGGTAAGGGTCTGCGATGGAGCGATAACGATCGACTCACCGGTGTGGATGCCCAGAGGGTCGAAGTTCTCCATGTTACATACGGTGATACAGTTGTCGTAGCGGTCGCGCACTACCTCATACTCTATCTCCTTCCATCCCTTCAAGCTCTTCTCTACCAACACCTGCGGTGAGAACGAGAATGCCTTCTCGGCAAGTTTGTCGAGTTCCTCCTCATTGTCAGCGAAACCAGAACCGAGTCCACCAAGAGCGTAAGCGGCACGGATAATAACCGGATAGCCAAGCTCAGCAGCAGCCTTACGTGTCTGCTCCATGGTCTCGCATGCCTCACTCTTGATGGTCTTAACATCAATCTCGTCGAGCTTCTGTACGAACAGCTCACGGTCCTCGGTGTCCATGATAGCCTGCACAGGAGTGCCAAGCACCTTAACATTGTACTTCTCAAGAATGCCCATGCGATAAAGCTCAACACCACAGTTGAGAGCTGTCTGTCCACCAAACGAGAGAAGGATGCCATCGGGACGCTCCTTCTTGATAACTTCCTCTACGAAGTAAGGCTGAACGGGAAGGAAATATATCTGGTCGGCCACACCCTCTGATGTCTGCACGGTAGCAATGTTAGGGTTGATGAGCACTGTCTCAACACCCTCCTCGCGCAAAGCCTTCAGAGCCTGTGAGCCTGAATAGTCGAACTCGCCCGCTTCGCCAATCTTCAAGGCACCTGAGCCGAGCAACAATACTTTCTTTATATTTTCGTCTTTCATCTTTCTAATAATTTATATCACTTATTACTTCAGAGCTTCCACAAACTTGTCGAACATGAACTCAGTGTCTACCGGACCTGAGCATGCCTCCGGGTGGAACTGGCTTGAGAACCAAGGCTTAGACTTGTGGCGAATGCCCTCGTTAGAACCGTCGTTCATGTTTACAAACAGCTCTTCCCAGTCAGCACCGAGTGTCTTAGCGTCAACAGCATAACCGTGGTTCTGCGATGTCACGAAGCACTTCTCTGTGCCTACCATGCGAACTGGCTGGTTGTGTGAACGATGACCGTACTTAAGCTTATAGATGTGAGCACCTGCAGCCTTAGCAAGCA
>DAVZIG010000033.1:0-20464 GCA_052273435.1 Prevotella sp. | reverse complement strand
CGGATCAAATAATATTGTTGTGTTTTTAACGATTCAATATTATTGTTTATCTTTGCGTCATGAATAGAACTCAGCCCATAGATTACAAGTCCGTATTGTCCTTATTTCTTCCAGCAGGACTCCTTGACTATTTCGACATAACAGAAGCTTCCAACATGGGAGATTATTTTATGCTGGTCTTAGTAGAGAAAGATATTGTGCCTGAAAACTTACAAGGCCTTCCTTTAATTTCCAATGGTTTTCACAAGCCAATAACAGTCACAGACTTCCCCGTCCGTGACCACACCATGTATTTTAGGATAAAACGACGCATATGGCTTGACAAGTCTACGGGCAAGAGCTATAGTCGCGACTGGAATCTTGTTGCATTCGGAACCAGAATTACCGCTGAGTTTGGAGCTTTTTTAAAAGATTTACCTTGATACTCATGCCGTAAGCATCAAGAGCATTGCAGAGTTTACACATTTGAAGGCAAACTAATGACATTTTGACCACGTTGCTTCCGTTTGTTGTCTTTTCATGAATAACGTCAGGATGTGTAAGAGCAAGATTTTTACTCTCTCGGCAGAGAATAATTTTTTTCTCGGCAGGGAGTAAAAACGGCAAGTTGTGGGAGGTGTGTAATCGGTCGTTATGTGTCCTCTTGCAAAAAATATTTCGGCGAATTTTATGCTGTAATTATTGTTTGCACGAAAAAAAAACGTACTTTTGCAAACAGAATAATTAATGCCATTTGCGGGGGTGATGCAAGCTCTCCTTTAGGTTTTTTATAAAAAGGTTGTGTTTATGATTAACAATGGGATTTTTAGATATTTCTCGCTTGTAATATCTGTGATAACTGTATCAGCAGCTACTACGTTAGTTTCGTGCTCCGAAAATAAGTCGGTCGACAAGAAGCAGTCAGTGTCTGTAGGCGTTTACACCGTGAGTGGTGTCGCCGACGATGCCGGACGCGAATATGTGGGCAGCGTTGTTGAGCGCGAGGGCACATCGCTCAGCTTTGAGGTGCCAGGCAACATCGTGGCTTTGCGAGCCGACAATGGCGACCGTGTGGCAAAGGGACAGTTGCTTGCCACTGTCAACCCCGCCACGCTTCGCGATGCTCACCAGTTGGCCCTCACTACACTTCGTCAAGCCCAGGATGCCTATCGTCGCTTTGAGCCGCTTCACAAGCAGGGCGTGCTCTCCGACCTCAAGTGGGTGGAGGTGCAGACAAAGCTTGAACAGGCGGAGTCGTCGGAGCGTCTGGCCCGCACCCAACTCTCTCGCACATCGCTTGTGGCTCCGTTCTCGGGTGTGATCTCTTCTCGCACGGCAGAGCGAGGCATGAATGTGATGGCTGGTCAGCAGATATTCCGGCTTGTTGACATCTCAAAGATCGACGTAAAGGTGTCAGTTCCTGAGAATGAAGTGTCGGCTGTCAAGATTGGGGCCAAGGCGCGAGTGGAGGTGTCGGCACTTGGCGGCCGTGCTTACGAAGCCATAGTCAAGGAGAAGGGCATTGAGGCCAATCCCGTGTCGCATACTTATGACATCAAGCTTGCCGTGGTATCCAATGACGGACGGTTGATGCCGGGAATGGTGTGCAACGTGAGAATGGTGGAAGCGGCGGATGACAGGTTGGCTGTTGATAATTCGGCTTCGTCCCAATCCGTTGATAATTCATCTTCATCCCAATCCGTTGATAATTCATCTTCATCCCAATCCGTTGATAATTCATCTTCATCCTCATCAGTTTCTACTATAATATCAATCCCTCTCAACGCCGTGAAGCTCGATATCGACAACCGCCGTTTTGTTTGGCTTGTTGTTGATGGCAAGGCGCACCAGCAGTATGTCATGCTTGGCGACTTCACAGAGAATGGGGTGATTGTCACGTCGGGACTGAAGATTGGCGATTGCGTGATAACGGATGGCAGCCAGAAGGTTAGTGAGGGGATGGAGGTGAGTACAGACCAAAGCAAAAGCCCCACCCCCGCAGGCAGGAGAGTAGTATGATGCTATTGGTAGGTAATTATTGGCAATTCAAAACTCAAAATTGCCCTTGGCAATAATTCGAAACTCAAAATTCAAAACTCAAAAATGAATACCGATTCCGCTTTGCATGATCATATTCGCGCCCGCATCAAGCGCAAGCCCAACCGTCTGATGAAGCGCAGTTTCATCGAGTCGTCGATGTGTAATCACAATATTGTAATCCTGCTCATGGGAATGCTTGTGGTGATGGGCTTGGCAGGACTCGTTAATATGCCCAAACAGGAAATGCCTGTTTTTACCATACGCCAGGGAGCCGTGGTGGCTGTTTGTCCTGGCAGCACGTCTGGCGAGATAGAACAGCGTGTGACCAAGCCGCTTGAGGACTTCGTTTTCGGCTATAAGGAAGTGAGCAAGGAGAAGACCTATTCCACGACCAAGGACGGCATGGCGATTGTCTACGTGGAGCTTAATGCCGACATCGAGGACAAGGACGCATTTTGGTCGAAGTTCAAGCACGGACTGTCGGCGTTCAAGATGCAGTTGCCCTCGTCGGTGGCGGCTGTGCAGGCTGTCGACGACATTGCCGAGACCTCAGCCTTGCTCGTGACCGTAGAGTCGGGACAGAAAACCTATCGTGAGCTTCGCCTGTATCTCGACGACCTGAAGTCGCGCTTGCGGCGCATCGACGCTATCTCCAATCTGCGCACCTATGGCTTGGAGATGGAACAGCTCTCGGTGTATCTCGATCAGCAGAAGATGGCGAAGTATGGTATTGGTTCGTTCACAATACTTAATTCGCTTGCAATGCAGGGGCTTACCACCTATAGCGGTTCGGTGGAGAACGCCACAACCATCGCCCCGATACACATTAGCGGCTCATATAATTCGGAGCTTGACGTGGCCAACCAGATTGTCTACTCATCGCCTTCGGGCAGCATCGTTCGTCTGAAGGATGTGGCACGCATTGTGCGCGAATACCCCTCTATGGACAAGTATATACGGTCGAATGGCAAGAAATGTGTGCTTCTCTCCATCGAAATGCGCACAGGCAACGATATTGTGAAGATGGGCAGGGACGTGCGTGAGCAGATCGACGAGTTCAAGAGCGGACTGCCCGACGAGGTGAAGCTCAGCATCATCACCGACCAGAGTCGTGTAGTGAGCGAGTCGGTGGTGAATTTCCTGCGCGAGCTGCTTATCTCAGTTGTAGCCGTGATTGTGGTTGTGGTGTTGCTCATGCCGCGCCGTGTGGCAGAGGTTTCGGCGTTGTCAATACCTATTACTATATTCTCATCCATAGGCATCTTCTATATCTTTGGTTTCGAGTTGAACACGGTCACCCTTGCCGCCCTGATTGTGACACTTGGAATGGTGGTTGACGATTCGGTGGTGATCATTGACAACTATATGGAGAAGCTCAGTCACGGAATGTCGCGCTGGCATGCGTCGATAGCCGCTCCTCGCGAGTTCTTCATGTCGGTGCTGTCTGCCACGCTCTCCATAAGCCTCACGTTCTTTCCCTTCCTCTTTACCATGAAGGGCGAGATGGCCGACTTCGTGAAGTCGTTCCCTTGGGCAATGTTCATCATCCTGAGCGTTTCGCTCACGGTGTCGCTTGTGCTCACGCCGTATCTGCAATACACCTTTATACATGAGGGAATAAAGGAGACGAAGAAGCCTGGCAAGCGTCTTTCGCCATTGGATTATCTTCAGAACGGCTACACATGGCTTCTGAAGCGTTGCTTTCATCGTCCGTGGCTCACGCTTGCAGGTGGTGTGGGAATGGTTGTCTTGGGCGTTTTCCTGTTCTTACAGGTGCCACAGCGTATGATGCCGCTTGAGGAGCGCGATCAGTTTGCTGTGGAGATCTTTATGCCAAACGGCGCAAAGGCGAGCCGCACGGCTGAAGTGGCCGACTCGCTTGAGGAGATATTGAAGCGCGACAGTAGGGTGACGGCAGTGACGTCGTTCATAGGCCAGGGTTCGCCACGCTTCAATGTGACTTATGCTCCGCAGATTGGCGGCACAAACTTCGCCCAGTTTATTGTCAACACCAAGGACAATGAGTCGACGGCAGAGGTGCTTGACGATTATGCCGACCGCTACGCCGAGTTTTTCCCCGACGCTTATGTGCGCTTCAAGCAGATGGACTACAACAATGCTGTCTACCCCGTGGAGATTAGGATAAGCGGTGACAGCCTTGGCGAATTGAAGAAAGCTGCTGTGAAGGTGGAGGAGTGTATGAGGCAAACGGAGGGGTTACAACTGATAAGAACTAATTTTGAGGAAGCTCAGCCCGGAGTGGGCGTCAGGCTCAACGAGACTGAGGCCAACCGTCTTGGCATAAATAAGGCCCTGCTCACAGCCAGTCTTGCCGTGCATTATGGTCCGGGCATCCCTATGGCTTCGTTGTGGGAGGATGACTATCCGGTGAGTGTGGTGCTGAAGAGCGACCGACATGACAGTTGCCAGTTCACCACTCTTGGCGATGAATACATCCCCGTGATGTGTGGCACTACATCTGTGCCTTTGCGCCAGTTTGCCACGGTCAAGCCCGATTTTACCGACGGTTGCATAGTGCGCCGCAATGGTGTGCGCACTATTTCGGTGATTGCCGAGCCTAAGCGCGGCTACAATGCCAATAGCTTGGCAAAGAAGGTTGAGGCTCGTGTGAAGGGGTTGAATCTGCCACACGACCTTGAGGTGAAGACTGGCGGAATGCTTGAGAAGGACACCGAGACAACGCCACAAGTGGCTTCGGGCGTGCTTGTGGCTGTGTTTATCATCTTCTTCATTCTTCTCTTCCATTTCAAGCGCATCTCGCTCGCCTTGGTCAATCTCTCGTCGATGTCGCTGTGCGTGTTTGGAGCTGCCGTAGGATTGCTAATTACCGGTTATGATGTGTCGATAACGGGTATTCTCGGTATTGTGAGCCTTATGGGTATCCTTGTGCGTAACGGAATTATCATGCTCGACTATGCTGAGGAACTGCGCCGCGACAAGGGGTTGTCGGTGCGTGAGGCGGCTTTTCAGGCAGGCGAGCGTCGTATGCGTCCTATATTTCTTACGTCTGCAGCTGCGTCGGTAGGCGTGTTGCCGATGATGCTTGAGAATAATACTCTATGGTCGCCAATGGCAGCCGTAGTGTTCTTCGGTACGCTCATTTCGATGGTGCTTATAGCCACTGTTCTGCCAGTGCTTTATGCTGTGGTGTTCGACAAGAAGAAGTCTTGACGGTTTTCCCGCAAATGCTGCGAATGGTATAAAGGCTTAACGCCATATATCTCCAAGCATGGCGGCTCCTCCGAAACCATATTCTTGCAATTGAGCCATGCGTTCGCGTGTTACTCCGCCCAAGGCAACGACTTTTTGGTCGATAATGCCTTCGGCGGATGCTTTTTTTAATGTGGCATCATCAAAAGCCGAGCGGTAGCCTTGCTTGGAGATGCTGTCGAAGATGGGACTTAGGAATACATAGTTCATCTTAGGCTTGCGTGCCACAACCTCCTTAAGTGAATGGCATGAGCATGAGATTGAGCCTTGGTGGCAAGGTGGAGGAGTGGGGTTGCGTCGGTTGAGGTGGACTCCATATAGATTGTATTCGGCGCAGAGCGCGAAATGGTCGTTCACGACAATACGTCCATAGTATTCGTTGCGGATATTGTCGAGCAGTTGTCGGCATTTGTCGATGGTGGAGCCAGGCTTGCGAATATGTAGCAAGTCGATGGCTCCCTCGGCAAACATACGGTTGATGGCTTCTACCTCGTCGGGGAAGAAATCGGGGAGGGTAATGGCTATTGTCTTCATTATTATTGCGTTTGCTAATTCATAAATGATGTGTTTGGTTGATTCATAAATGATGTGTTTGGCTAATTCAATGAAAATCAATTATGAAAAAGTGGTTTTAAAGACAAGCCTTCACCATTCTCTTCATTTCCTCCACAGGATTATCTGCATTCAGCACAGCTCCGCTCACGGCAATTCCCGTTACTCCCGTCTGCATAATCTCATGAATGTCCTCATGGAGTATTCCACCTATTGCTACCATAGGCAGGTTTATTCCTGCATCGTGCATTCTCTTGACGATGTTGCGGTAGCCCTCTAAGCCGAGAATGGCTGAGAGATTCTTCTTGGTTGTGGTGAATCGGAACGGTCCGCATCCTATGTAGTTGGCTCCTTGTCGGTAGAGTTGCTCTATGTCCTCGAATGTGTTGGCTGTGCCTCCGATGATATAGTCGGGTCCGAGCACTTGTCGAGCCTCGTCTACAGGCATGTCGTTCTTGCCGAGATGCACACCGTCGGCGCTAACCTCCTTAACAAGGTTCACACGGTCGTCGAGAATAAACTTGGCGTTGTAGTCGGAACAGAGCTTGCGCAGCTTGTGGGCCAAAGGACGCACCTCGTCATCGGTAGCGTCCTTCATGCGCAGTTGAATCCAGCGGCATCCTCCCTCGAGGGCCAGTCGGGCACCCTCTACGTAACCATAGCGGGCGTTCTGATGAGTGATGAATTGTATCATTTCTTAAATTATTAATTATTAGCTATTAATTATTAGTTATTGATAATTGGTTATTAATCATTGGACATGGTAATAGCTTAACTCCTTAACTAACTCTTTAACACCTGTCTTATAACCTTCTATTTTCCTGTTGCTTTCATTCTTTTAGGCTCGAAGAAGTGGTTAACCGGTCCGTGTCCTTTGCCAATCTCCACGTCCTTGCCAGCTTCAAGAGCCCTGTAGAGATATTCCTTGGCGAGACGGATAGCGTCGGCCATGCTGTAACCTAAGGCAATGTGGGCTGTAATGGCAGATGACAGTGTGCAACCTGTTCCATGCGTGTTGCGTGTGTTCACGGTCTTTGCTTCGTATTTTTCCACTCGCATAGCATCGTGATACAGGATGTCGGTTTTTGTTGCTCCTTCGAGATGTCCACCCTTTATGAGCACGTCGCAGTTAGCCTCTCGACAGATTATGGATGCGGCACGGTCCATGTCGTCCACATTGTTTATTTTCATGTCAGCGAGAATCTCAGCCTCAGGCACGTTGGGCGTGAGCAGCGAGGCGAGCGGCATGAGTTCGTTGTGGAAAATGCTGAGAGCGTCCTCCTGCATTAGGCGGTAGCCGCTTGTCGACACCATAACAGGGTCGATGATGATGGCAGCCGTAGGAAATTCCTTCAGTGTCTCTGCAATGGCGTGGATAGTGGCGGCATCGTTCACCATGCCTATCTTCACAGCCACAGGATTAATGTCGCTCATCACGGCACGTATTTGTCCGCCCACGATTTCCGGTTGCAGTGATTCAATGTCATAAACTCCACATGTGTTCTGCACGGTAACGGCAGTTATCGCCGAAGCCGCATAAACGCCCAATGCCGACATAGTCTTGATGTCGGCTTGCACTCCTGCACCGCCCACGCTGTCGCTTCCGGCTATTGTTAAAGCACATTTGTATTGCATAATTATTGTATTTTGGTTTTTTGAAATATACAAAGTTACTGATTTCTTATTAAAGACCTTTGTTTTTTATAGATTTTAATTGTCGCGCAGAATGTCAAAATGTCATTAGTCATAAAGTCATTAAGAAAACGACATTGAAATGTTTTATCCAATGTTTAATTTCATGTATAATATTTCTTTCTGTTAGAAACTCTGCTTTGAACGTAAGTTCCTCCTCATGATCAGGCTCTGCACAACTCCTCTCATGGTCAAATATACAAGAAAAGCCAGCCACAGGGCATGGTTGTGGAGATAAGGTTGCAGGACGAGGTAGAGAGCAAAGAACAGAACAGTAGATACGGCTGACGAGACAAGCATTCCACGTGTGGCGGTAATGCCGATGAATACGCCGTCCCAAATGAAGGCAGCCATGCCGCACAGGGGAATGAGTACAGCCCATGGGAAATAGGCGGCTGAGGCTTCAATCACAGTTGTGTTGTCGGTGAGAAGGGCGAGAAATGTATTGCCGCCCAATGCGTAGGCGAGCGTATAAGCAATGGCAAGGGTTGTTCCCCAAACGAACAAGCGTTTTACGGTACGGTTGAAATCCCGTTGGTTGCCAGCTCCGTGAAGTCGTCCGCACAGAGCCTCTCCGGCATAGGCAAATCCGTCCATGACGTAGGAGAAGAGTGTGAACAGCTGCATGAGCAAAGTGTTTACGGCAAGCACAATGGTGCCTTGCGACGCACCTGCCGATAGGAAATAGAAGTTGACCGACACGATGAATAGAGTGCGGAGGAATATGTCGCGGTTTACGTTGAAGAATCGGCTCATGGATTCCGTGTCGAGCAGCTTGCGCCAACGGATGCGGTGGAAAAGCCTATTGCCATAGGTGTGTGTCCACAGGATAAGCGACACGAAGAGCCCGGCATATTGAGCCGTGAGAGTGCCGAGAGCCACTCCCTCAATGTTCATGCCAAGAGCATAGACAAAGACAAGGCTCGCCACAATGTTCACCACATTCTGCATGATGCTGATGAACATAGGCAGGCGCGTGTTCTGCATTCCTATATACCAGCCTGTGAGACTGTAAAGGCAGAGCATGGCAGGTGCTCCCCACACGCCGATGCGGAAGTAAGTCCATGCCGCCAAGCTGATGTCGTCGGTGGGATTGACGAGACTCAGAGCCAGATGCCCTATTGGGATTTGCATTATTATAATACCGAGTGCGATGGCGAGAGCTACAGACATAGAGCGAGCCAGAATCAAGGTCACAGCGTCGAGGTCGCGTCGTCCGAGCGACTGCGAGGTCATCCCGCTTGTTCCCATGCGCAAGAATCCGCACAGCCAATACATCACGTTGAAAATCATGCTTCCCACAGCCACAGCACCGATATAGACAGGAGACCCCATATGGCCAGATATGGCTGTGTCGACGAGTCCCAGCAATGGCACGGTTATGTTGGAAACTATTGAGGGAAGGGCTATTTGCAGGATCCTTTTATTCATTTGCTTAATTAATAAATAAAGAAGGACAACTATGATTGGTTTCACTTGCATAATATGCAAGCAAGACAAATCATAGTTGTCCGTCATAAATTAAAATCAATACAATTTATAGATTTAAAACCGTTTATTTTATCTTGTCAAATCCCTCGCCAAACACACCATGGCAGAATGTCTGCGACACAAGTGCGTCGGGATCAATATGGTTTACAAGATTAAATAGGTCTTGCGACTCGTATTTACGTGTGAGCACGATAAGCATTTTCACGTCAGATTTCCTGAACCATCCCTTGCCGTCGACCACAGTGACGCCACGGTGCAAGTGTGTGTTCACCACATCGGCAATCTCGTCGTATTTCTGTGAGATGATAAGGAACTGCACCGTCTGTCGTGTGCCGTTGACGATATAGTCGCAGGTGATGCTCGCCACAAGGGTGAACACAATACCGTATACGATAGTCTCGAAACTATGGAACAGTAAGTAGGACGAAGATATGATGGTGCAGTCGACAAACTGCATCGCCCGACCGAAGCTCACGCGGAAATACTTGTTCAGAAGCATGGTGAGGATATCTGTGCCACCTGTAGAGCCGTTGTGCGAGAACACCACGCCGAGGCCGCCACCGCCGAGCAACGCGCCGATGAGCACATGCATGAACTTGTCTTCGCCTGGAGTCATGATTGGGTTGGCGGCGAAGAACGGCTGCAGGATACTGATGAACAGAGACATGAAGCCCACACCGATGATTGTGCGCCAGAAGAACTGCTTGGTCAAGGCCGAGAAAGCGATGAATAGCAAGGCGGCGTTGAGCACAAGGATAGACGTACCTGTTGGAATCCCCGTGGCATAATAGATAAGGGCGGCGGCGCCAGCCACGCCTCCCATCACCACCTTTTCAGGAAGTATGTAGGCACTATAGCCGATAGAGTACATCAAGATACCTAAAGCGAGGAAAAACATGTCCTTGCTGTTGTTCCTCATTAGGCTCTTAGCCTTGTTTTTAATTTTAGATTCCTCCATAGTTGTTTTGGAAATAACGTTTTTATAGTCTGTTTTTTTATTTTATCTGTTATTATTTAGAGAGTATAATAAATGTTGATTTAGCGTGTTAGCCAAATGGTGTGCAAAAGTATTAAAAATTTTTTATTGCCACCACATATTTACAGACTATTTTCTGTGTCTGTTGCATTTTGTTGTTGCCAATTATCTTACCGCCTTCTCAAATTGCCCGCTTTGAGCAAAACTCAACCCGTTGATATGGTTGGTGGCCTTGTTGGTGGCATATTTGAATGTCACGCTCTTCTCTCCGCTGAATGATGTCCAATGCAGGGTTAGGTCTACAGTCTTGCCATTGGTGTTGGGCAGACGGTCGAGGCGGAAAGCCACAATGCCGTCGCCCCAATATCCTCCCTTCATGCCCTGAGCGTTGTGGAAGAAGGTCAGGTCGTAGGGCTTGTCAGGGTTGGTTGCTGCAAGATTCACGTAATGAGGAGTGTTGTTTGCAGCCCATTGGGTGCGGAAATGAATGGTCATGTATCCGTCCTCGCTCACGGTCCAGTCGCGCATCAGTTCCACAGGATCCTGTCGGAACAGGCTTGACGTGGCTTCTGTGCCTGTATAATCAGCCATAGGCTTGGTGAGAATACTGTCAATCCAGTTGACGTACACCTCATATTTATGCTTGTTAGCAGGTTGTGTGAGCAGGCGGAAGTTGATAAATGCCCTCACCTCCCGGTTGCCGTAGGGTGCGGTCTTGATGTTTGAGGCGGTAATGCGTGTCGAGTCGTCGAGCTGCATGAAGAAAGTAGTCCCATCGGCAGATGGCTTTACCGTTACGAGTGCGTTGGGACGATTGAGCGGGAATATGGGGAATACATCATCGTTGTCGTTGTCGCACGACATTACAAATGTGCTTGCGGCAAATGCAATTGTCGCAACCAACAGGAATTTCATCGCCTTTCTAAGGCTGGATATGTTACATTGTTTTCTTGTCATGGCGTAAATGGATTTTAATCTTTAGTTGGGGCAAAGTTACAATATAATATTTGAAAAAACAAGAAAGATTGGTAGGATTTGAACAAGTGGCGTGAATAATCTTTAGCACAAACTTTCGCTTAAATGTTTTGCCGTTTTGCATAATTCCACTAACTTTGTAAAAGATATGTGCAATAATCATGCAATATATCACAATACACAGTATTTTTATAAGAAAACAGAAAAAGAAAACAGATTATGAAAAGGTCAAGACTCATATCAATAGCCGTTGCATTGCTCATACCATTGGCAGCAATAGCCGATTCCTACACGTCGCTTTGGAAGCAATACGACGCGGCAGTCAAGAAGGATCATCCGCAGACTGTGCTCAAGCTTCTCTCGCAGATTGCCGACAAGGCACAGCGTGAGCGTGCCTATGGCCAATTGCTCAAGGCTCAGGTGAAATCGGCAGACTATCAGTGTGAACTGTCAGTCGACTCGCTCCAGCCAGTAGTCGAGCGCATGAGGCAGATGGAGCAGCAAGCCGAGAGGAATGGCGACAATGTGCTTGCCGCCATCTATCAGTCGGTGCTTGGCTCTGTCTACACCAACAACTCGTTTGCCTTTGATGATGCCAAGTCCATAGGCTATCAATACTACAAAAAGTCGATGTCCCATCCCGACGCTCTCGCCAAGGCCTACGCCACAGGCTATGAGCCTTTTGTGGTGGATGGTGTCGACTCGAAATACTATTACGATGACATGCTCCACATCATCGGCATGCGAGCTGGCGACTATCTCTCCATGCACGCCTATTATGCCTCTCACGGCAAGCGCGAGGGAGCCTTACTCACGGCTATTGAACTTGTGAAGAAGTCGCGCAAGGCTGGAGACGAGGGCAGAGTGAAGAAGTCAAAATATATAATGTCGCTCGACTCGCTTGTGCGTGAATATGGCGACCTCCTGCCCTGTGGCGAGGTTGCCATAGAGCGTTATGCCTATATGAGCAACGCCGAGGACGTGACAGCCGAGGAGAAGATGAGCTACATCAACTATGCCCTTATGAAGTGGGGAGCCTGGGAGCGCATGAACATCCTGCGCAATGCCCAGCGCAGGCTCACCTTGCCTTCTTTCCACGCCTCACTTGGAGGCGGGATAGCCCTGCCTGGCGTTACACGCAAGGTGACGGTGATGTCGCTCAACAACATTGGTGAGATACGTCTTACAGCCACGCGCCTCGACGTAGACGGCACCACAACACTCAACCCACAGAATGATAAGGACTACGCACGTCTGCGCCGCTATATAGTGGAAGGCGAACAACCCATCACCGACATGCGCCGCTACGTTGGAATGCCAGCCTACAAGACCGTCAGCGACACGCTCGAGATGAAGGGCTTGCGCTCTGGAGTCTATCTTGTAGAGATTTCTACAGATAATGTGGCTGTGCCTGTAGAGCGCCGTCTGCTGCGAGTTTGCAATATCTATCCTGTAGTTGAGGCCCTGCCTGGCAAACGCTATCGCATAGCTGTGCTCGACGCTACTCATGGCACCGCAGTCAAGGGAGCTAAGGTGGACGTGGTGATGGATACCGACAAGGAAGGCAAAGACGTGGTTAAGACATTCACCACCGACAACAATGGTGAGGTGTACGTCGACTTCAAGTCTGCTGAGCCACGAGCCTATCGTGTTTACACAGACACGGAGAAAGCTTTCCCTATGACCAATTCCATGTCAAGCCGTTTCTATTACTATAGCAACAAGACAGCCGACAAGCTCACCTCCATCTACACCGACCGCCGTGTCTATCGCCCCGGACAGACAGTACATGCGGCTGCAATCTCATATATATATAATAATAAGGTGTATGAGGGTAAGCCATTGGCCAACGAGCAGATGACTCTTACTCTTCGCGACGCCAACCACAAGGAAGTGGCAAGCCAAAAGCTGACGACAGACGAGTGGGGTATGGCTTCAGCCGACTTCGTATTGCCTTCGTCTGGACTTACCGGCACTTACACTCTGAAAAGCGACCTTGGCAGCAGCGTCTACTGCAACTTCTCGGTTGAGGAATACAAGCGACCCACCTTCAAAGTGGAATTTGAGAAGTACACAGCCAAATACGTGGCTGGCGACACTGTGCGCCTGAAGGCATCGGCAAAGAGTTTTGCTGGAGTGCCCGTGCAGGGTGCTAAGGTAGCTGTAAAGGTAGTGCGCCGTCCGTCAATGTTCTGGCGTTGTTCGGGTGCCGATAGCAAGCAAGAGACTGTTCTCACCGACACCCTACGCTCCTCTGCCGACGGATCTTTCCTCGTGCCCGTGCCTATGGTCATGCCCGATACCTACGACGAGCATCCACGCCGCTACTATACATTTGACGTTGCTGTGGACGTGACCGATGTTGCTGGCGAGACACGCAATGCCGAAACATCGCTTCCATTGAGCGACCGCCCCACAATGCTCACATGCGACCTGCCCGAGAAGTCGCTGCGCGACAGTCTGCACACGGTCACTTTCTTCTATCGCAACAATGCCGGAGAGCCTATTGCCGGTGAGGTTACCTATTACATCGACAACCGCCGCTACACATGCAAGGCCAACAAGCCCGCCAAGATTGACGTTGAGGCTCTCGTCTCGGCGCGTCATAAGCTAATGGCCATTTGCGGCAACGACACATTGCGCACGTCATTCACCACATTCACCTTCCAAGACCGCAAGTCGCCAATTGAAACCCACGACTGGTTCTATCAGTCGGCCGAACGGTTCCCGGCTGGTGGAGGTGCGGTGTTTATCCAGGTAGGCTCAAGCGACTCCATACAGCATATTGTCTACACCCTCATCTCTGGCGACAAGATAATAGAGGAGGGCAGAGCCGACCTAAAGAACGAGCTTCGCACACGTGCCTTGATCTACAAGCCAGAGTGGGGCGACGGTGTCACACTCTCTGTGGCTTGGGTGAAGAGCGGACATTGCTACAACCATACAGCCCGCATACAAAGACCATTGCCCGACACACGGCTCAACCTTAAGTGGACTACATTCCGCGACCGCCTCGTTCCAGGACAGCGCGAGACATGGACACTCAACATAACACGTCCCGACGGCACTCCTGCACGCGCACAGCTGCTCGCAACGCTCTACGACAAGTCGCTCGACGAGATTCGTAAGCACGACATTCTGTTCTCGCTGCCGGCCCACACCAATGTGCCTTGGCTTAAGTGGAATGGTGTCTACAACAGCAATCTCTTTGCCTATAGCGAGATGTCCATGCGTTTCCTCGACGAGCGCAACCTCGACTTCAGCAGCTTCACCAATGCTTCATTCACGGAGCTTGCCGGCGAGTTGCTTATGGCTTATGGTCGTCCGGTAATTAAGAGTGCGGCTTTATCAGACAAAATGGAAAGCGGTAGCCGAGAGATGACGATGGCAAGTGCCAGCCGTGCGAATACCACAGGTGTCTTGGCTAAGGACAAGACTAAGGTATATGCAGCTGTCGAAGAAATTGCCGCCGAAGAAAGTGCTGTAGGTTCTGACGAAGGCTCAAAGCCTGCTGCCACAGAGCAGCTGCGCGAAAACCTCAACGAGACAGCGTTCTTCTTCCCCGGACTTCTCACCGACGAGAAGGGCAATGTATCCATGCAGTTCACTCTGCCCGAGAGCGTCACCACATGGCAATTCTATGGATTGGCACACGACAAACAGCTGAACAACGGCACTATATCTGCAACCTCCATGGCTAAGAAGACGGTTATGGTGCAGCCCAACGTTCCGCGCTTTGTGCGCTCCACCGACCGTGGCGTGCTTTCAGCACGTATTGCCAACACATCTGAAAAGACAGTTAATGGCACAGTACGCCTCACGCTTGTCAATCCCGAAACGGATAAGGAGGTTTACCGCAAGGACAGTAAGTTCACGGTGAAGGCAGGCGAGACCGTGGCAGCCAACTTCGATTTCGACATGACGAAGATACATAATTCTGGTCTACTCATCTGCCGGATGGTGGCTTCGGGTCATGGATTCAGCGACGGCGAGCAGCACTATCTGCCAGTATTGCCCTATGAGGAGAGAGTGACCAATACCTATGCCTTCTCGCAGAACGAGCCAGGCACATTGAACATAGACCTTGAGCGGCTCTTCCCCGTAAAGAGCAAGGACAACAAGCTCACGGTGGAGTACACCAACTCGCCTGCTTGGCTCATGATTCAGGCTTTGCCCGCCATGACAGAGACCAACGGCGACAACGCCATAGCTCTTGCCACAGCCTATTATGCCAACACTCTTGGCAGACACATCATGAATTCCTCGCCTATGATAAAGCAGACTGTGGAGTTATGGCAGAAGGAGACCGAGCAGTCTGCCGGCACTGCATCGCTGCAAAGCGCGTTGCAGAAGAACCAGGAACTTAAGCAGATTGTTCTCGCCGAGACTCCTTGGCTCATGGATGCCGATCGAGAGAAGGAGCAGAAACTCAAGCTCGCAAACTACTTCAACGAGTCGCAACTCGACTATCGTCTTGCCGACAACCTCTCGCGCCTTTCTGGTTTGCAGCGCGAGGACGGCTCCTTTGCATGGTGGAAGGGGATGGACGGCTCGCCTTATATGACAATGTCTGTGCTCCAGACTCTTGTGCGACTCAACAGTATGGTTGGCCCTCAGAAGGCCACTGAGAGCATGATGAGTTCGGCCTTCGCGTATATGGACAAGCAGATTGCGCGTGAGGTGAAGGAGATGAAGAAGGCTGAGGGCAAGGCCAAGAACCTGCGCCCGAGCGAGCTTGCCGTGCAGTATCTTTATGCCACAACGCTTGCCCAGCGCGTCATGAAGTCATCAGCAAGGCAGAACTTCGACTTCCTCATTTCGCGTCTCGCAAAGTGCAACACTGAGTTCACCATCTACGGAAAAGCTGTGTCGGCTGTAGTGCTTGCCAAGAACAACCATGTCAACGAAGCCAACGACCTTCTCGAAAGCATACGGCAGTATACCGTATATAAAGAGGAGATGGGACGCTACTTCGACACACGCAAGGCGCAATACTCATGGTTCGACTACCGCATACCGTCGCAGGTGGCTGCCATAGAGGCTATAAAAGCTCTGCAGCCAGCCGACACCAAGACGATAGGCGAGATGCAACGCTGGTTGCTCCAGTCGAAACGCACACAGGCTTGGGACACTCCGCTCAACTCTGTAAATGCCGTGTATGTCTTCCTCGTAGGCAACACCGATGCTTTAACCGCGAATGCCGACCGACCGACAGTGTTGAAAGTCAACGGTCAGAAGCTTGCCACGCCTAAAGCTACGGCTGGTCTGGGATATGTTAAGACATCCAAGACAGGCGACAACCTCAAGAGCCTCACCGCCGAGAAGACATCCCCTGGCACTTCATGGGGAGCTGTCTATGCCCAGTTCGTGCAACCCTCTGCGGATGTGGCTGATGCCGCTATGGGAATGACCGTAGTGCGCGACGTGCTGAAGGACGGCAACAAACTCCCGGCTGGCAATGTGCAGTTGCAGGTAGGCGACCGTATCACCGTGCGTCTGACCGTCACAGCCGACCGCGACTACGACTTCGTGCAACTCTCCGACCGTCGTGCCGCTTGTCTTGAGCCAGTGGAGCAACTCTCTGGCTACGGCTATGGCTACTATTGCCAGCCCAAGGACAATGCCACAAACTATTTCTTCAGCCGTCTCGCCAAAGGCAAGCACGTGATAGAAACCACCTATTATGTCGACCGTGCAGGACAGTATCTCACAGGCACGTGTGCCGCACAATGTGCCTATGCCCCTGAGTTCATGGCTCGCACAAAGGCAGTGGTGTTGAATGTAAAGTAAAAAAAACAGAAATATCAAGAATATGAAAAAAATGATTATATCTGTCGCCATCCTTCTGCTCTCGTCGCTCGGAGCGGGGGCGCAGAAGATGGAGACAGCCAACAAGATTGTAGACTGCGGACAGTCGGTCTACCAGTCGCCTGCTACAGCAGAGTTTGAAATCAAGAACAAGGGCAGTCATGCCACACGCATTGTTGATGTGCGCATGAGCTGCGGTTGCACCGATGTGGAGTTTCCGCGCGAGGAGATTCCTGCAGGAAGCAAGTTCACGGTGCGCGTAACCTACGACGCCAAGACCATGGGACGCTACGACAAGCTTGTGGCTGTCTATACCGAGGGCAATGATGAACCGCTCTTGTTGCGCATGCGAGGACAGGTGGTGAGAGAGATTGTCAACTTCGGTGGCAAGTATGATTTCATGCTCGGCAATGTGCAGAGCGATTGCAACGACATCGAGTTTGATGATGTGAGCCGTGGTGAGCGTCCGCAGAAGAAGATTCATATCCGCAACACTACTGACGAGAACATACAACCCGTGGTGATGCACCTGCCCGACTATCTCACGGCTGAGGTGTCGCCGTCGAAGATTGCTCCAGGACACAGTGGAGTGGTGACAATAACATTGGACTCAAAGCAACTTAAGGATATGGGACTGACGCAGACCAGCGTGTTCCTTGGTGCCTTCCCCGGCGACCGTGTGAGTCGTGAGAAGGAACTCAGCGTGTCGGCTGTCCTTCTGCCTAAGTTCGACAACCTCACAGCGTCGCAACTTGCCAACGCTCCACGTATGAATCTTTCCACAACCGAGCTTAACCTTGGCGCGTTTAAGGGCAAGAAGAAGCTGAAGGGCGAGATAATCATCCGCAACGACGGCAACTCTGTGCTCAACATCAAGAATCTCCAGATGTTCACCGTTGGTCTGCAGGTGTCGCTCAACAAGCAGAAGATAATGCCGGGCGAGTCAGCCAAACTTAAGATTACGGCTGAGGAGCGTCAGCTTAAGAACGCACGCTCCAAACCACGTGTGCTCATGATCACCAACGACCCGAACTTGCCGAAGGTCACTATTAAGATTATCACAGAATAAATTTTTTTGTTTACTGAACATTCTCATAATGAACAACAATCTATCAATAGAAATCGACGAGGGCAGTGGTTTCTGCTTCGGTGTCACCACAGCCATAAAGAAGGCAGAAGAGGAGCTTGCCAAGGGCACGCGCCTCTATTGTCTTGGCGACATTGTGCACAATGGCATGGAGGTGGAGCGTCTGCACGAGCAGGGGCTCATCACTATCAACCACGAGGATATGCGCTCGCTGCATGGCGTAAAGGTGCTGCTGCGTGCTCATGGCGAGCCGCCAGAGACTTATGCCCTTGCCCAAAAGAACGACATCGAGATTATCGACGCCACATGTCCGGTGGTGCTTGCCTTGCAGCGCCGCATAAAATTGCAGTACGACCTTAATCCCAAGGCTCAGATTGTCATCTTTGGCAAGCGTGGTCATGCCGAGGTGCTTGGACTGGTGGGCCAGACCGAGAGCCATGCCATAGTAGTGGAGAAGGTGGAGGATGTGGAGCGTCTCGACTTCAGCCGCGACATCTATCTCTATTCGCAGACCACCAAGTCGCTCGATGGCTTCCATCAGATCATCGACTACATACAGGCTCACATGCAGCAGGGAGCCACATTCAAGAGTTTCGACACTATCTGCCGTCAGGTAGCCAACCGTATGCCCAACATCGCCGCCTTTGCCTCCAAGCACGACCTTGTGCTCTTTGTCTCAGGCAGAAAGTCGAGCAACGGCAAGGTGCTGTTCAAGGAATGCCACAGCGTCAATCCTCGCAGCTATCAGATAGAGAAGCCTGAGGAGATAGAAATGGATTGGTTCACCGCTGACGTCCACACCGTGGGAATATGCGGAGCCACAAGCACTCCGAAATGGCTTATGGAGCAGTGTAAGGAAAGAATAGAGCGGCATTGCTAAAAAAACAAGAGGTCGAGCGGGTTTCCCGCTCGACCTCATTCATATCGTATTCCCTTTATCAATCGTTATCATCATCCATCAAGTCCTCGCCCAAGTGTGTAGTCTGCTCTCTTTCCATTCTCTCCACTACCTCACGCGGTTTTGTTGCGTAGGTAATCATGCGTATGGAGTCGTTGTAGCTTACATATTTCCACAACCAGTTGAGCAGCACCATCATCTTGTTCTTCACACCGAGTATTGAGCGCAGGTGAACAATGAGCCACAGAATCCATGCGAAGAAGCCCTGACTGCGGAACTTGCCTATCTCCACCACAGCCTTGTTGCGGCCTATTGTTGCCATCGAGCCAAGGTTGTTGTATTTGAAGGCGTTGAGGCTGATGTCGCCCTCTCCCTCGTTTATCTTCTTGAGATTCTTGGCAAGGTTCTTAGCCTGCTGTATAGCCACCTGAGCCACCTGCGGATGTCCGTTGGGGTAAGCCTCGTCGGTAGTCTGGAGGCACTGGTCGCCAATGGCAAACACATCGTTCAGCCCAGGTACACGGTTGAACTGGTCTACCTTAAAGCGGAATCCGCGTCCTAAGTGGCTGTCGTCAATACCAGGCATTGCGTTGGCTCTAATGCCCGATACCCAAAGGAATGTGCGTGTAGGAATCTCCGAGCCGTCCTTCATGATGACCTTATGGTCGCGGTAGTCGGTCACCATCTTACCAAACTGGATGTCCACACCCATGCTCTTGAGGAAGTCGTAGGCCTTCTTCGATGAGTCCTGCGACATTCCAGCCAGCAGACGGTCGCCTGCCTCTATAAGATAAATGTGCATCAACGACGAGTCCATGTCGGGATAGTCGTAGGGGATGACGTATCGTTTCATCTCCGACAATGCTCCGGCTATCTCCACACCAGTGGCACCGCCACCCACGATTACAACATTGAGCAATTCCTGTCGCTCTTCCTCCGTGGCGCATGTCAATGCACGCTCCAAGTTAGAGAGCAAGGCATTGCGCAATCCCATTGCCTCGGGCACAGTCTTCATAGGTATAGCCCAGTCCTCAATGTTCTTGTTGCCAAAGAAGTTGGTTGTGGCTCCTGCTGCCAGCACCAGGTAGTCGTAGTCGATCTTTCCGATGGAAGTCTGAAGAATCTTTTTGTCGGTGTCCACCATTCGTGCCTCTGCCATGCGGAAGTAGAAGTCCTTGCGCTTGCGGAATATCTGGCGGAAGGGGAATGAGATGCTGCTGGGGTCGATACCTGCCGACGCTATCTGATAGATAAGCGGTGGAAACTGGTGGAAGTTGTTCTTGTCGATAAGCACTACCTGCATGCCCGACCCATAGAGGTCTTCAGCAAGGCGCAGTCCGCCAAGTCCGCCACCCACGATTACTACTCTTTTCTTCTGATTTCTCTGGATATTGATGCTCATATATATAATATAAAAAGGTTTATTTAGTTACTCTTTCCGACGGCTAAGTTAGCCATTATCGAGCAGACTTTTTTATTTTGTTGCGTGTTTATTTGTGCAAACGATTGCGGCAACGTTCCCAATATTCGCAAACGTTTGCAATGTATGTTACAGTGTTATCCTGATTACTCTGCAAAGTTACTGCTTTTTCTTGAAATATATGTTACGCAATAGTGTTGTCATTGATTTTCATGTCCTATATCAAGGGATATTTTGCATTCCTCTCGCAGCAAGGCGCAATACCGCAAGGTTTAGGCCTATTGCGAGCTTGTCTTTACAGAACATGCAGGTTCG
>DAVZIG010000032.1:0-20551 GCA_052273435.1 Prevotella sp. | reverse complement strand
AACAATTAATAACAAATAACACTATAAAATGGAAAAAGAAAAAGAGCAAATCCAATTGCCCGACAACGCATTCACAGAGTTGAAGCCGGGCGAGGAGTACAAGCCGATTATGTCGCCCGACCAGAATTACCCGGAGGTTAATCTTTGGTCGGTCACATGGGGTATCATCATGGCTATGCTGTTCTCGGCTGCCGCTGCCTATCTTGGACTTAAGGTGGGCCAGGTGTTTGAGGCTGCTATTCCTATCGCCATCATTGCCGTAGGTGTGTCTACATTCGCCAAGCGCAACAAGGCATTAGGCGAGAATGTCATCATTCAGAGTATCGGAGCTTGCTCGGGTACTATTGTGGCAGGTGCCATATTCACCTTGCCTGCAATATACATCCTTCAGGCCAAGTATCCTGAGATGAGCGTTTCGTTCTTCAAGGTGTTCTTCTCTTCCCTGCTTGGCGGTATCTTGGGCATATTATTCATGATACCTTTCCGCAAGTATTTCGTGAAGGACATGCACGGAAAGTATCCTTTCCCTGAGGCAACAGCCACAACCCAGGTGCTTGTAAGCGGCGAGAAGGGAGGTTCTCAGGCAAAGCCATTGCTTATGGCAGGCCTTATAGGCGGACTCTACGACTTTATCGTGGCTACCGTGGGATGGTGGAACGAGAATTTCACAACACGTGTTGCCGAATGGGGCGTAATGGCTGCCGACAAGGCAAAGCTTGTGTTCAAGGTTAACACTGGTGCAGCTGTGTTCGGTCTTGGCTACATCATCGGTCTTAAATATGCCTTCATCATCTGTCTTGGCTCGTTTGCTGTGTGGTGGCTTATTGTTCCTGGCATGTCGATACTCTTCCACGACGAAGTGCTCAACCTTTGGAATCCTGAAATCACACAGACTGTTGGCGCAATGTCGGCTGAGGAGATATTCAAATATTATGGCAAGAGCATCGGTATTGGTGGTATTGCTATGGCTGGTATCATTGGCATCATCAAGTCATGGGGCATCATCAAAGGTGCCGTATCGCTTGCCGCAAACGAGATGAAGGGTGGCTCCAAGGACGCTAATGACACTATACGCACACAGCGCGACATCTCTTTCAAGATTATTGCCATTGGAAGCATAGTCACTCTCATTGCCACATTCCTCTTCTTCTGGTTTGGCGTGATGGAGGGCAATCTGCTCTTTGCCATCGTAGGCATCTTGCTTGTGGCTGTCATAGCCTTTCTCTTCACAACAGTAGCCGCTAATGCCATCGCTATTGTTGGCTCAAACCCAGTGTCGGGCATGACACTTATGACTCTTATCCTTGCCTCTGTAGTGCTCGTTGCCGTAGGCTTGAAAGGCACAGGCGGTATGGTTGCCGCTCTTATCATGGGTGGCGTGGTATGTACAGCATTGTCAATGGCAGGCGGTTTCATCACCGACCTCAAGATTGGCTACTGGCTTGGAACAACACCTAAGAAGCAGGAGACATGGAAGTTCCTTGGCACACTTGTGTCGGCTGCCACTGTTGGCGGTGTGATGATGCTGCTCAACCAAACCTACGGATTTGCAAGCGGACAGCTCGCTGCTCCACAGGCTAATGCCATGGCTGCCGTGATAGATCCTCTTATGAATGGTGTGGGTGCTCCCTGGGCTCTCTATGGCATTGGCGCCATCATCGCCATTGCTCTCACCTACTTCAAGATACCTGCTATCGCCTTCGCTCTTGGTATGTTCATTCCTCTTGAGCTTAACACTCCGCTCTTGGTGGGTGGCATCGTCAGTTGGTATGTATCCACACGTTCTAAAGACGCTGAGGTTAACCGTGAGCGCAACGAGAAGGGCACTCTGCTTGCCAGTGGTTTCATTGCCGGTGGTGCATTGATGGGAGTTGTTTCTGCCCTACTCCGTTTCTGCGACATACATCTCGTGGACGACGGTTGGATGGAGTCGTGGCTCGCCGACCCATTGTCGCAGATTGCCTCACTCGTGGCTTACTGCTGCTTGATAGGTTACTTCGTTGTGGCTACAAAGGTGAAGAAATAGGACATAAGAATCATGTATCTTAAAGGATTATACAAAGCCAATGAGCATCGCTACGACGTATGCTAACACCCGAACTGCTTGCTCATCTTAAAGAACTCAACGAACAAGCACAGGAACAAGGAAAGACTCTTGCCGAGATGGCTCTTGGCTGGATATTACAACAAAAGGGCGTGACAAGTGTGCTTGTAGGAGCAAGCTCACCGGAACAATTGCTAAAGAATATGAAAACTATCCTTTAAAAAACATAGTGAGGGTGTGTCAAAATATAAGACTCCCATTTTGACACACCCTCATTATTTCTATTTGCAAACCTTTCGGTTTGTCTTAATTCCATTCTCTCCGTTTATGCTTACTACATAAACACCATGCTTCAGAGCATCAAACACCTTTGTGAGTGACTCACTTCCGATGCCTGTGCCTACCACATTTCCCGACATGTCAATTATCTTCCATGCACCTGTCACACCGTGGCGCAAGGTATTAATGCCAGATGTCAAAGTATTCAGACTCTGCTTATCAACATTAAGCACAGCACAGTCGCAAGAATTAGTGGAATTGTAATTAGCCACAAAGGCAACTACATTCATCTGCTTCTCATTCCATTCCTCATTAAGCACAACATCAAAATGGCAGTCATATCCTGCAGCAATGTCCACTTTCTCACCCCATGTAGGAGTAAGCGAGAGGCGAGGCACATGGCTATGATAAAAGCCCTTGCTTGCTCCAGCCTGCGACGTACTGTATATTCACATCGAAACAAAACGACGCAAGAGTATGACAAGAATATTATATCCCATAGGTATACATACATTCTCTGACCACCTATATCATAAGATATTGGCATTAGATATTCATTAGAATTGGCTTTGGATATTGGATAATCAAAAAAATAAAGTAATTTTGCACTCACAATAATGTAATGAATAATGTAATGAATAATATTATGAATAATAGTAATAATGAAGCGCAAAACTCTTATCTTTTTATTTAGCAGCATAAATGCAGGCATAAGCTTCGCTCAAAGCTTTAGTGGAAACTATACTACAGAATGGCAATGGGACATGAACAACAAGACCAACTGGATTAATCTGCTAAGGTTGGAGATGAGCATTCCTATTGGCAAGAGTAATGATTCCTTTGAGGCTGCCACCCTTCATGTGTCGAAGAACAACGACAACATAATTGACGACTGGCAGGGTTTCTCGAATATCGAGGCTGACAACTTGTTTGCCACCATTGCTGTGCTCGGATATATGCACGAATGGAAATCGGGACATCTGTTTGTGGGAGTAAGAAATGTGAACGAGGATTTCTTCACTTCTGATGTCACATCGCTCTTCACCAACAGTTCTGGCGGCATTTTCCCAACCATCGCCTCAAGCTATCCTATCGCCAACTATCCATTCTCGGGTCTTACCATATATTTTGACATTACCAAAGGTGGATGGACATTCAGAAACAGTCTGTATAATGGCGTGGGCTACAATGGATGGAAGGGCAAGGACAATCCTTTCATTGTGCGGCCCAAGAAAGACGGCATCTTCAACATGTCGCAGTTGGAATACACCTATAGCAAGGGCAACTATTATGCGGGAGTGGCTGTACACACTCGACAATTTCCTATTGATGAGGAGGGAGAAATGGCTCCTACAGAGGAGTCGTACAGCAAGACCACTTGCGCATGGTGGATATACGGTGAACAAAAGCTATGGACTGCGGGCGAGAAGAGTATGTCGTGCATGCTGCAATATTCCGAGAACACGAGCCATAGAAACGGTTGTTACAGATATGCCGAGGCAGGATGCGCCTACAAGGACAGCAGCAACGAGATTGGTCTGTCAGGACAGTATGCCAGATTCAGCCAAGGCGCGGAGCACTCTGTAGAGGTGACATGGAAAAGACAGCTGAATGATGCTATTGCACTGCAACCGTCATTTCAGTATATATCCAATGGCAACGGCGACTTCACGGCATTAAGTGCAAGACTGTATTACAGCTTTTGATTAGGATTATTAGCAAAGTTAACCGTAGAAGGTTGTGGTATCCTCTCCATAGCCTCCTGCGGTTAATACTATTTATAAATATATAAATTACGATTAAAAAAAACGAATGCCCTACTCCAACACGAATCTACTCTTCAGCATTATATTATCAGAGGCATTTCCAACAAGAACTTCAAACTCTCCTTCCTCCGATTTCCATGCACCTGTAGCCTCATCATAGTAAGCAAGGGCACTGTTGTCGATGGTTATGACGACATCCTTCTGTTCGCCCGGCTCCAACCATACCTTCTTGAAACCCTTGAGTTCCTTTATGGGACGATCGACTGACGACTTTATGTCTTTTATATAAAGTTGCACTGTCTCTGCGCCACGTTTCAAGCCGGAATTCTTCACTGTGACTGTGAATGTCAGCTTGCCGTCGCGAGTCATTTCCTTTGCCGACTGTCGAAGATTGCTTATGCTGAACGTAGTGTAGCTCAATCCGTGACCAAAGGCAAAGGTTGGCTTGATGTTGTTCTTATCCGTCCAACGGTAGCCTACATATATGCCTTCCTTATATTCCTCGTCGATAATCTTACTTAATCCGGCAGTCTTGTCCTTTGCGCTGCGCCACGTGCCAGGATAAGTGTTTAAGGCATGTGCTCCACAGTCGTTAAGACTCGCATACCATGTGAATGGCAACTTTCCACTTGGATTGGCATCACCCGTGAGCACATCGGCAATGGCTTTGCCTGCCTCCGAACCAATAAACCAAGCCTGAACGATAGCCCCCACCTTGTCTTTCCATGGCATTGCCACTGCATTGCCAGATATATTAACGTAGATGAGGCGTTTTGTGGTCTTGGCAAGGGCCTCAATAAGCCGGTTCTGGGCATAGGGCAATTCATACTGTTTGCGGTCGTGACCCTCGCAATCTTGATGGTCCGACTTGTTGAGTCCACCCACCACTATCACATAGTCGGCATTTTTTGCCTTCTCCACGGCTTCGGCAATGAGTTTACTTTCAGAGCGGTTGTCCTTCAATTTCTGCCCCGTCGTCACTCCATTGTACTCACCCGACACGTCACCCACATATCCACGTGCGTAATCAACCTCAATATCGTTGCCAAATCTTTGTCGCAATCCTTCAAGAGGAAGAATCTCACGCTGCACCTTAAGCGAAGATGAGCCACCGCCAACGGTCATCATCTTGATGGCATTTTCACCAACTACAAGTATGCGTTTTGTCTTATTGCGGTCGATAGGCAATATATTACCATTGTTCTGAAGTAACACAATACCCTCGTCGGCTATTCTTCGGGCTGCCTCATAATGAGATTCCGAGCAAAGGAAACCATGAGGACGATTGCGGTTCATCGTTGTGCGGAAAAACAATCGCAATACACGGCGCACCTTGTCGTCAAGTTCTTTGGTGGTGTATTTTCCGCTCTGTATACCTATTATATAAGGTGTAGCAAGAAAATAGTTGTCATAAGCATTACTTGTACCGGCAGAAAGTCCGTTGGTCCATGAGCCAAACTCCATGTCGAGACCATTCTTCACCGCTTGATCGGTGTCGTGACATCCTCCCCAATCGCTCACAACCACTCCATCAAAAGCCCAATCACCTTTCAGTATATTGTTTAGCGTGTACTGGTTGTGGCAATTATGCTCATCTTTATAAAGATTGTAGGCCCCCATTATAGCCCATGCCTTGCCCAGCTCAACGGCAGCTTTGAATGCAGGCAGATAGATTTCGTGCAAGGCACGGTCGCTTACAATCACATTCACTTGTTGACGATATTCCTCATCATTGTTCAAGCAATAATGTTTGACGCATGCCGACACGCCCATCGATTGCAATCCCTGAATGTAAGGCACCACCATTGTAGAAGCCAAATAGGGGTCTTCGCCCATGTATTCAAAATTGCGACCACCGAGAGGAGTGCGGTAGATATTCACTCCCGGACCGAGAATCATGTCCTTGCCACGATAAAGAGCTTCCTCGCCAAGACTCTTGCCATAGACAAGCGACATATCAGGATTCCATGTGGCAGCAAGGCATGTAAGCGCAGGAAAGGCTACACAAGAGTCATTGGTCTGCCCAGCCTGCTCCCACTCATCCCATAGCACATCTGGACGCACACCGTGAGGACCATCGTCTGTCCAAAAATCAGGAAAGCCCAAACGTGGTATTCCTGCAGAAGAGAATTTGCTCTGAGCATGTATCACACGTATTTTCTCTTGAAGAGTCATACGGGCAATAGCATCATCGATTCGAAGCTCTATGGGTTGGGCATCGTCAAGATAGATAGGGAGCTGTTGAGCATTGGCTGATACGCAGCTCACAAAAAAGAAGCAAAATGTTATAAAATGTCTCATTATCATGTGTTGTGGTTTTTAGTTTATGTCTGCAAAGTTAATATATGAATGCGAAAAGACAAAATGTAAGTGTAGAAAAAGTGGATATTTCAAATTGAAATAATTATCTATATTATTGATAATCAGCACTTATTAACAATATACCACATATAATAAAGTGGATGCTCAGTGAGAGGTTTTAGTGGGAAGCGGAAATTTGCTAATAGGGGTATTCTGTATTTATTTACCCACATATCGTATAAAAACGTAAATTAAAACAAAATTCTTTTTTTTACAGAAAAATTAAACAATGTGAAATTATCAATTGATTTTAATCATTTATCTTTGGTGTTAAAGATTTAATGATTAACTTTGCAAAAACAAAACAAACAAAGCATGGCTGCCTTATGGTAGCAAATCGACTTTAAAAAACCGATTTTCAACTAACTCATGACTGCTTATTTAGTTACAACTACTACAACAATCAAACAAAACGTGCTTCGATGTGACGTCGGGGCACGTTTACATTCTTTCTTATTGAAAAATATTTTTCACCTATATTAATTATTTACTATGAGATTAATCATTGAAAAAGATTATGATCAGCTCTCAAAGTGGGCAGCTGAGCATGTTATTGAACGTATCAACAAGTTTAACCCGACACCCGACCACAAGTTTGTTCTCGGTTTGCCTACAGGTTCTTCTCCTATCGGCATGTACCGTGCCTTGGCAGAAGCTTGCAAGGAAGGTCGCGTTTCATTCAAGAACGTTCTCACCTTCAACATGGACGAATATGTAGGCCTTCCTGAGTCTCACCCAGAGAGCTATCATTCATTCATGGCAAAGAACTTCTTCGACCACGTAGATTGCCCGAAGGAGAACATCCACATCCTCAATGGCAACGCAGAGGATTTGGAGGCAGAGTGTGCTCACTACGAGCAGATGATTGAGGAAGCAGGTGGCATAGACCTCTTCATTGGCGGTATCGGTCCTGACGGACACATCGCTTTCAATGAGCCGGGGTCTTCATTGACATCACGCACACGTCAGAAGACTTTGACTACAGACACCATCGTTGCTAACTCTCGTTTCTTCGACAACGACGTTAACAAAGTTCCCACAACAGCTCTTACTGTAGGTGTAGGCACTGTTATGTCGGCTCGCGAGGTTATGATTCTTGTAAACGGTCACAACAAGACACGTGCTTTGCAGGCTGCTGTTGAGGGTCCTGTTACTCAGATGTGGACAATCTCTGTACTCCAGCTCCACCAGCACGGCATCATTGTTGCTGACGAGGCTGCTACCGATGAACTCAAGGTTAGCACCTACCGCTACTTCAAGGACATCGAGAAGAACAATCTGTAAAAACAAAACCCCTTATCACATGCACAAAGCATTGAACATAAAGAAAATCTCAGTTGCTCCTGTAGGGGCGGCTGAGATTTGTCGTATATTGGACGAAGCCAATGTAGATTTCGTTTCTGTAGACAATCATTGCTGGGCGACCGACTATCCCTACAAACCCAAGTTTGAGGTGCGCATGGCTCATAACGGCAGCCAGTTGCTCATCAACTACCGCGTGACAGAGGAATGTGTGCGTGCCGTTGCACCTCATGACGACGGCAATGTATGGGAAGACTCTTGCTGCGAACTTTTCCTCTCGCCTGTGGCCGACGGCACATATTATAATATGGAGTGTAACGCTGCAGGAACATTGCTTATAGGTTTTGGTCCTGGAAGAAACGACCGTGAACGTGCATCACAGGAAGTGCTCAACAAGGTAGACCGTTGGTCGTCGATGGGCAGAGAGCCTTTTGCCGACAAGATGGGCGAACAGACATGGCAGCTTTGTCTTGCTGTGCCTACAGCAGCATTCTATCGTCACAACATCGAGTCGTTCGACGGATTGAAGGTTAAAGGAAATATATATAAATGTGGCGACATGTTGCCACATCCGCATTTCCTCTCGCTCTTCCCTATAGATTTGCCTAACCCCGACTTCCATCGCCCTGACTTCTTCGGGGATGTGGAGTTTGAGTAGAAAATAAAAAATACAGGAGGTTGAGATAAGAACCACTCAACCTCCTGCATATACATACTTTTTATTTCTTTGGTTCAATATGAATCGTCACAAACGTATCTTTTCCCAACAGCTGCCTTATTTTATTCTCCACCTCTGAAGCACGCTTATGCGCTTCATTCAGCGACATGTTTCCATCCATACGCACATGCACATCCACCGAAGAACGGTTGCCTATCTTGCGTGTGCGCATATTGTGAGGGTCGCTAACGTCATGGCATGAGAGAATAGCCCTGCGTATTTCCTCCTCCACAGGTTCGGGCAAAGAATCGTCTACAAGTTCTCCAAGACTTGGGCGTAACTGTTCTACAGCAGCATGTATGATTAGCACACTCACGATGAGGGCTGCTATAGGATCAAGCACAGTCCAATGCTGTCCCAAAAGCAATGCTCCGCCTATACCAATAGCTGTGCCTATAGACGAAAAGGCATCGCTGCGATGATGCCAAGCGTTAGCTATAACAGCCTGCGACTTGACGCGTATTCCTTCGCGTTGTGTGTATTGGAAGAGAGCTTCCTTAACAACAATCGACACTATTGCAGCTACAAAAGCAATCCATCCTGGCGACTTCAACTGCTCGCCATTAATACATGCCAGAATCTGTGAAAGACTGTTCCACATGATTCCAGCACCCACAAACAACAGCATCAGTCCGATGACAGTAGTGGCAAGAGTCTCATATTTGCCATGACCATATTCATGCCCCCTATCCTGCGGTTTGCTTGATATGCGCACGAATACGATTACAATAAAATCAGTGATGAGATCGCTTAGCGAATGTACGCCATCGGCAATCATAGCCGAACTTCGTCCAAACACTCCAGCCAAGAGTTTTGCCACACAAAGCAATACATTGGCAATGGCTCCGTAAAGAGTCACGCGATAGATACGACGCTCTCTTGAGTCGTCTGCCGTGTCAACATTTTGGGGGCACGGTTCATTTTGTAAAACCATAATGCCTTTCTTTGATATTAATTCATAATGTTACGTTCATTCCACTTGTATAAATGAGCGATTGCAAAAATATATATTATTATCGAATACAGTAGGCTTTTTAAGTTATTTTTAGTAATTTCGCATTCTAATCATTTTAGAAAAGAAAACGACAATGACAGACAGCACATTCACTCCCGATCCCTATCAGCAAGAAGTAATCTACGCCAATGGCGGATTCCATCTTGTGCTTGCCCCTCCGGGATGCGGCAAAACACAAATACTCACCGAGCGCATACGCCATGCCCACAACACTGAGGGCATAGCCTATGCCGACATGCTATGCCTCACCTTCACCAACCGTGCAGCAAGAGGTATGGTAGAACGCATACATAACAATATCTCCGACGATGCCGTGGGCGATGTGTTTGTTGGCAATGTGCATAGATTCTGCTCCAAGTTTCTTTTCTCCAACGCTCTTGTGGCGGCAGAGTCGAGTGTCATCGACGAGGACGACGCCATCTCAATCATTGCCCGTTATCTGTGTGACGACGAGTATACTGTGATGTGCAACCCCAACCGTCGCCGCGAATACAGCAACATCCTGCATCTTGAAAGCATGATGCACCAAATACGCCACAATCATCCCAAAGCCATACGTGTGCATCCCGACTGCATCAACACCAATGACATTGCAGCCATGCGACGAATATGCGAGGTAATGAAGCGACCGTTCGACGCTGCTGCAATGATTGACATATACGAGAATGTTGACGCTTACCGCGACCTCACACAATCGGACACATGCGACTATGGCGATCGACAGATTATAATGAAACTGCTTCAGAAGATGTCGCTTGCACGTCATTACCAACTCTATAAGCGCCAAAACCATCTGCTCGACTTCCACGACCTGCTTGTGCAGACCTACGACGCACTGGTATCCGACAATGAGCAAACCCAATACAAGCGTTATCCTTGGGTTCAAGTGGACGAGGTGCAGGACCTTAATGCCTTGCAGATGTCCATCATCAAGCTGCTCACGGCACGCCCATTTCACACTGTGATTTTCCTTGGCGACGAGCAACAGGCAATATTCTCGTTTATGGGGGCCAAACTCGACGCTCTCTCAGCATTGAAACAACAGCCCAAGTGCCAGCTTCATCATCTGTCGGTGAACCACCGCTCACCTAAATATCTTCTCGACATATTCAACACCTATGCCGCAGAAGTGCTGAAGATAGACCCATCACTATTGCCTGAGGTGGGCAAGGAGCGTCCGCAGAACATATTAGGCAATGAACTGAAAATTATCTGCAGCGAGACATACGAACAGGAGGTGCGCGACTGCGTGCAGTTTGCCAACATGCTGAGCAACAACTTCCCTAAGTCAACCACAGCAATTGTAGTCAACTCCAACCGTGACGCCGAGGTTATAAGCGACGAACTCAGTCTGCGTGGCATAGGACATTTCAAGGTGTCGGGCACCGACCTCTTCTCCTTGCCCGAAGTGAAACTGCTGCTTGCACATCTTGGTGTGCTCAACAATGAGTTCAGTTTTATGTCGTGGGCAAGGCTCATGAAGGGACTGCGTGTGTATGAGAACAATGCCGCCGCCCGCAACTTTGTGCGCCAATTATTCGACCATGCCATCATACCGTCCGACCTCTTGCGCTTCGACAACACCACATATATCCAGAACTTCATACATAGTTACGAGAATGACACAATCGTAGTGTTCGACACCGAGACAACCGGACTTAATGTCTTTGAGGACGACATACTGCAAATTGCCGCCGTTAAGATACGCAATGGCAGGGTGGTGTCTGGTTCTGAATTCACTTTATACATTGAGACCGACAAGCCTATCCCTGACATGCTCGGCAACATAGTGAATCCGATAATAGAAGAACGCCGCCACCATCAGCTTCTTTCTCATGACGATGCCTTGCGGCAGTTTATGGCTTACGCCGAAGGCTGCACCCTGCTTGGTCATAATGCCGACTACGACTACCACATCCTCGACTTCAACTTGCGACGCTATGCTCCAGAAGTCAGTCTTGCAGACAGTCATCCCTCTTACCTCGACTCTCTGCGCCTTGTGCGTCTGCTGCATCCCCAACTCGTGGAGCACAAGCTAAAGTTTCTGCTTAGCGTCCTCGGACTCGAAGGCACAAACTCTCATCTTGCCGACGACGACGTGAACGCCACCCGCAACGTGGTAGTGCATTGCTACAATGCGGCTAAAGAAAAGATTGAGGAACAGAACAAATTCTTGGGCGACAGCCGTGTGCGGATGCGTGTGGAGACGCTGCGCAGGAACTATAGGCAAATGTATATGGAGGCTGTTAATTCCATGTATGCAAGGGAAAAACAAAGAATGAAGAGTGAAGATATATGTGGTGATAATTGCGAAGAAGGAGCGTTGGTAATGGAATTGCGACATTTTTACAATTATTTGTTGGCAGAAGGATTTATAGTGGAGATAGAAGGACTGCGCTTTATCCTGGCTTATCTTTCCGGCGATATGATTGACGCGTCGAAGGAACCATCGCTATACGAACAGCTGTGCAACCATACAATGGAGATAAGCACTCTGAAGGAGGCTGACCTCTGTGGCAGCAGAAGCATCAACGAGCGCATATTCGTAACTACCATACACAAGGCAAAGGGCCTGGAGTTTGACAATGTAATTGTGTTTGATGCTGTGGACGGACGTATGCCCAACTACTACAGTCGCAACAATCCTCGTCAGATTGCTGAGGATGCCCGAAAGTTCTATGTGGCTCTATCTCGTGCAAAGATGCGTCTGTATGTATCGCAATGTATCCAGCGCACAGATTATCACAATGTGCCACACGAGGTGCATCTCACTCCATTCATGCGTCCGATAGCGAAATACTTCAAGGAAGAACGATTTATAGACGAAGTTTTAAAACAAGCCACATTATTATATAAGTAGATGTAGCAACATATTCATTTTTTTTGTAATTTTACAGCCGTAAATCTAAAAAGCAAATGAAACTAAAAACAAATGAAATCTACAAGACAAAAAAATGCAATATATACAAGACAAAAAAATGTATTATATAATTGTATACATCATGCCGCTATGACAGTCGCCCTGCTATGGCTGACCGTCTGCCATGTCAAGGCTGCCGTCAACCCTACCGCAGCCTCGATAGACTCCCTACTCCATTGCATAGACACAGCTATTGAGCACAGCGAACAATATGTGCATAAGAAGAATGAACGTATAGACTATCTTAAGTCGAAGATAGACCAGGCAGAGACTCTGTCGGCCAAATATGAGTTGACATACCAGATTTATGTAGAATATCTGCCTTTCATCAACGACTCGGCAATAGTCTACCTTGAGCGATGCTCGGAGATAGCCCAACAAATGGGCGACGACTCCAAGAAAGGATCATGCCTGTCGCTCATTGCCCTTAGCTGTTCAAACGCAGGAATGTATATTGAGTCGGAGGCTATACTGAAGGACATCAGCCCAAGTAGTCTGCACGACATCGACCTTGGACTATACTATTATGCCTATGGTCACCTGTCGGGCGAACTGGCATATTACGGCAAGTTTAAGAACATGCGCAAGTTTTATGCCGAGACTTCAATGAAATACTTCACGCTCGCCAAGCAGAACCTGCCGCACAGCCATAAATACTACTATCAGTGCTGCGAGATGATGGCGCAAAAACAAAGCGACTTCAAACAATCGCTCGCCATCAACAACGAATGGATAACACAAGCGAAAATTGGCTCTACAGAATATGCCCTTGTCACGTACTACAGATATTTAGACTATAAATCATTAGGCGACTCTATACTGGCTATGTACTGGCTTGGCGAATCAGTCCTCTCAGACATAAGGAATGCCGTGATGGACCAAGGCTCGTTGTGGGAAATGGCTAATCTACTCATGGCTAAGGGCGACATTGACCGCTCCTACAGATATATATGCTTCACTTCGGATTGTGCCGACCACTTTGGCTCACGCCAACGCCTGTCGCGCATTTCACCCCTGTTGACGCACATCGCCAAGCAATACAAGACAAACGAAGAGAAGTCACACCGCTCGCTGCGCTACACCATAGCAGCCGTAAGCCTACTCTCTGTGCTGCTTCTCGCGGCATTGGTCTATGTTTACCGCAAACGCAACCAGCTCGCCATAACACGTGACCAACTCACCAAGTCAAACAATCAGCTAAAGGATTCAAACGAGCAACTGTCATCGCTCAACTCTCAGCTCGCCATGCTCAACATCCAGTTGTCCGAGGCAAACCGTGTTAAGGACGAATACGTGGGACGCTTCCTCCGACTGTGTTCAGTGTATATCGACAAACTTGAGGACATACGCAAAAAAGTTATAAACAGGGTGAAAAACAAACAGTTCACCGAACTTGCCGAACTCACACGATCTGCCGACTTCACAAGCAAAGAGGCCAACGAGCTGTACGAGAACTTCGACAACGCATTCCTGCAACTGTTCCCATCCTTTGTCGACGAATTCAACGCGCTGCTGAAACCAGAGAACCGTATTATGCCACCCGACAACAAGTCGCTCAACACCATAATACGCATCTTCGCCCTTATCCGACTTGGCATAACCGACAGCAGCAAGATAGCAGAGTTTCTGCACTACAGCGTCAACACAATATATAATTACAGAGCAAACATCAAGAACGGAGCCATGTGCGACCGTACGGAGTTTGAAAACAGAGTAAGGCAGATAGGTATGCCAAATGCAAAAAATACATAGCTTAAAGTTGTGTGTATCAAGGAAAATACTTAATTTTGTATCAAATTGGCGCATTAGCCGCATAAACACGTATTTATAAGTTATTGAATGAAAGAATTTGTTATATCAGAAGTAAAGGCCGAAACCGCCATTCTTGTGGGTCTTATCACAAAGGAGCAGGACGAAGCCAAGACCAAGGAATATCTCGACGAACTGGAATTTCTCGCTGACACAGCGGGAGCTGTCACAGTGAAACGATTCACCCAACGTGTAGGCGGACCAAGCCAGGTGACCTATGTAGGCTCAGGAAAGCTTGAGGAGATACGCGACTATATCAAGGCGGAGGAAGACGCCGAACGTCCAGTAGGTATGGTCATCTTCGACGACGAACTATCGGCAAAGCAGATACGCAATATCGAAAAGGAACTCTGCGTGAAGATTCTCGACCGCACATCACTCATCCTCGACATCTTTGCCATGCGTGCGCAGACAGCAGCCGCCAAAACCCAGGTGGAATTGGCGCAATACCGCTATATGTTGCCACGACTACAGAGACTATGGACTCACCTTGAGCGTCAAGGTGGCGGCTCTGGCTCAGGTGGAGGTAAAGGAAGCGTGGGATTGCGTGGTCCTGGTGAGACACAGCTTGAGATGGACCGACGCATCATCCTCAACCGCATCACTCTCCTCAAACAGCGTCTTCTGGAGATTGACAAGCAGAAGACCACTCAGCGCAAGAATCGCGGCCGACTTATCCGCGTGGCTCTTGTGGGATACACCAACGTGGGCAAGTCGACCATCATGAATCTGCTCTCTAAGAGTGAGGTGTTTGCCGAGAACAAACTCTTCGCCACATTGGATACCACCGTGCGCAAGGTCGTGATCGAAAACCTTCCATTCCTACTTGCCGACACCGTAGGATTCATACGCAAGTTGCCTACCGACCTTGTCGACTCATTCAAGTCTACACTCGACGAGGTGCGCGAGGCCGACCTCCTGCTACACGTTGTCGACATCTCCCACCCCGACTTCGAGGAACAGATAAACGTAGTGGAGAATACTCTCAAAGACCTTGGCTGTGCCGACAAACCATCGATGATAGTTTTCAACAAGATTGACAACTACACATGGACAGAGAAGGAAGAAGACGACCTCACGCCCATAACCAAGGACAACATCAATCTCGACGAACTCAAGCGCACATGGATGGCACGCCTCAACGAGAACTGTCTCTTCATCTCTGCAAAGGAGAAGGAGAACATCGACGAATTCCGTGAGACTATATATAATAAGGTACGCGAAATGCACGTACAGAAATATCCATACAACGATTTCCTGTACGAAGTAGTAGACGAATAACATTCAAAAAGCAGTAGACAAAGAACATTCAAAAAGTAGTAGACGAAGAACATTCAAAAAGTAGTAGACAAAGAACATTCAAAAAGCAGTAGACAAACATTTTTTTAACTTTAAGAATATGGCATACAGAAACTTGACAGACACAGAGGTTTCTACCCTCCAGGCTAACAGCTGTTGGGCAGAAGACTGGCAGCGCATTAAAGTAAGCGAAGACTTTGCGCCAAATTATTTCCACCGCGTAATGTTCTATGGCCAAATACGTCTCGGACATTTCGACAAGAGCGTGGAAGTGAGCAAAGGCTTCCTCAAACACTCTGGCGTGAACAACGCCACGCTGCGCAATGTCACCATCGGCGACAACTGTCTCATTGAGAACATCTCGGGCTTTATCAACAATTACGTGATAGGCGACAACTGTCTTATCTCCAACGTATGCACCATGGAGACCACCGAGGGTGCAACCTATGGTGAGGGCAACCTCATCTCCGTGCTCAACGAGGTGGGCGACGGCAACCTCATTCTCTACCACGGACTCACAAGCCAGATAGCCGCCTTTATGGTGAAGCATTTCCAAAACCGTCCGCTCAAGGATGCCATACGCCGACTGATACGCGAGGAGATAGAGCGCACCTCACCCGAGACTGCCACCATCGGCAACAACGTGAAGATTGTCAACACCAAGGAAATCACCAACACCATCATCTATGACGACTGTGAGATTTCAGGGGCCTCACGACTCAGCGACTGCACCATCATGAGCAACACCAACGCTTCGGTATACATCGGAACGGGTGTTATTTGTGAAAACTCCATCATCAGCGACGGATCGTCTATCATCAACAGCGTAAAGATGCAGGACTGCTTCGTGGGTGAGGCTTGCAAGATAAGCAACGGATTCACAGCCTCCAACAGCGTGTTCTTCGCCAACTCCTACATGTCAAACGGTGAGGCATGCGCAGCTTTCTGCGGACCATTCACGGCTTCCCACCACAAGAGCTCGCTGCTTATCGGCGGTGAATTCTCGTTCTACAACGCTGGTTCTGCCACCAACTTCTCCAACCATGCCTACAAGATGGGGCCTATGCATTATGGCACATTGGAGCGTGGATCGAAGACAGCATCTGGCGCCTACGTGCTTATGCCGGCACATATCGGAGCTTTCTCCGTTTGCTTCGGCAAGCTGATGTATCATCCCGACACCCGTTCTCTGCCATTCTCTTATCTCATCGCCTACAACGACACCATGTATCTTGTGCCTGGCCGCAACCTCACCACCGTGGGTCTCTACCGCGACATACGCAAGTGGCCCAAACGCGACATGCGTCCGACAGGCACAAAGAAGAGTGTTGTCAACTTCGACTGGCTCTCTCCATTCACCGTGGGCGAGATTCTCAGAGGCAAGAAAATCCTTGAGGACTTGCGCGATGCTTCGGGCGAGGATGTGTCAACTTACAACTATCACGAGTATGTCATCAAGAACTCGTCATTGCGCAAGGGTATCAAATACTACGACATTGCCCTGCGCATCTATATGGGAGCCGTACTCAAGCGTCACGCTCCCGTGGAGCCTATCTTAAAGATAGGCACCGGCTCATGGAACGACCTCTCCGGTCTTCTGCTTCCTGAATCAGAGGAGCAGCGCTTAATCAACGACATACTCTCTGGCGACATTGACAACACACAAGACCTCACAGAGCGTTTCGAGGAAATCCACAGCTATTACTCGGAATACCGCTGGGCATGGTCCTACCGCATGATTTTGGACTACTACGGTTTCGAATCGCTTACAGAGGAGAACGTGGAGCGCGTGAAGCAAGACTACATTACAGCCCGCCGCGCATGGATTGCCGAAATCAAGAAAGACGCAGCCAAGGAATACCGTCTTGGCGACGTGGAGGAAGAAGTGTTCACCAGCTTCAACGAGCAGCTTGACAAGGAGGTGGACTTCGAGAATCAAAAACTGTATATGTAATTATATATCAAGCAATGAAATTCAAATCTTTAATTCTTGCCTCGATCCTGTTCATGGGATTTGGCAGTCAGGCATCAGCCTACAGCTACGAGACAGTCAAGGGCGACCCGATGCAGACACGCATCTACACTCTGCCAAACGGACTGAAGGTTTATCTTTCTGTAAACAAGGAGAAACCTCGTATTCAGACTTACATCGCCGTGCGCACAGGCTCGCGCAACGATCCTGCCGAGACAACAGGCTTGGCCCACTATCTTGAGCACCTTATGTTTAAGGGCACACGCCTGTTCGGCACATCCGACCCCGTAAAGGAGCAGCCTTATCTCGACGACATCGAGCGACGCTATGAGCACTACCGCACCGTGACCGATTCCGCACAGCGCAAACAGCTCTATCACGAGATTGACTCTGTGTCGCAGCTGGCAGCCAAATACTTCATTCCTAATGAGTACGACAAGCTTATGTCGAGCATCGGAGCCGAAGGCACCAATGCCTACACAAGCAACGACGTTACATGCTATGTAGAGAATATCCCATCCAATGAGGTGGAGAATTGGGCAAGAATACAGGGCGACCGTTTCCAGAACATGGTCATCCGCGGTTTCCACACCGAGCTTGAGGCTGTGTATGAAGAGTTCAACATCTCGCTCACCAACGACACTCGCAAAGAGTTTGCCGCTATAGGCAAGTTGCTCTTCCCGTCGCATCCATACGGCACACAGACCACTATCGGCACACAGGAGCACCTGAAGAACCCGTCGATAACAAACATCAAGAACTACTACAGCCACTACTACGTACCTAACAACGTGGCTATCTGTATGGCTGGCGACTTCGATCCGGAAACTGTGGTTGCCACTATCGACAAGTATTTCGGCTCATGGAAGAAGAGCGACAAGGTGACTTATCCGCAGTTCTCCGTGCAGAAGAACCTCACATCACCCGCAAGCGAGACTGTCATCGGCAAGGAAGCCGAGAATATTATGCTTGCATGGAAGATGGACGGCGCGGCTGCATTGCAGAACGACACACTTGAAGTAATATCTTCAATCCTCAACAACGGCAAGGCTGGCTTGTTCGACCTCAACCTCAACCAGCCCATGCGTTGCCAGGCTGCACAGGCTTTCAACTATGCCATGCGCGACTATTCGCAGTTCATCGTCTTCGGAATGCCCAACGAGGGACAATCGCTCGACGAGGTGAAGAGCCTTATCCTTGCCGAGATTGAGAAACTTAAGAGCGGTGACTTCAGCGACAAACTCTTGCCAGCTGTCGTCAACAACATGAAGCTCGACTATCTAAACTCACTCGACAACAACGAGAAGCGTGCTGACGCCTACGTCAACTCGTTCATCAACGGACGCGACTGGAAGACAGAGGTGGAGAAGTTCGACCGCATTGCTGGCATGACAAAGCAACAGATTGTTGACTTCGCACGCCGCCACTTCACCAATGGCTACGGTATCGTATACAAGAAGCAGGGCGAGGATGCGTCGCAGAAGAAGATTGACAAGCCTACCATCACAGCCATTCCCACCAACCGCGACATGCAGAGCGCATTCGTAAAGGAGATCAAGGAGTCGAAGGTGGAGCCTATACAGCCTCGCTTCCTCGACTTCAAGAACGACTTCACACAGACCAAGACCAAGCGCAATCTGCCTGTATACTACATACAGAACCAGCAGAACCAGCTCTTCTCTCTGAACTACTACTTCGAGTTTGGCGAGGAGTCGAACAAGTGGCTGCCTTTCGCAAAGGACTATTTCGACTATCTCGGCACCGACAAGCTGTCTGCCAAGGAGGTGAAGGAGCGTTTCTACCAACTCGCATGCGGCTACAACATCCACGTTGGCACCAACACCATGCAGATCAGACTCTATGGCCTGGGCGAAAACATGACCGAGGCACAGAAGCTCATGGAGCAGGTGATAAACCATGCCAAAGTAGACCGCGACGCCTACAAGAAGTTTGTTGAGCAGGAGCTGAAGTCGCGCCGCGACCAGAAACTCAGCCAGAAAGCCAACTTCAGATTTTTGCAAGCATACGGTCAGTATGGCGAATACAACCCTCTGCGCAATGTGCCCGACAGTACCGAGCTTGTGTCTGCCGACCCACAGAAGCTCATCGACATGGTTGCCAACCTCAAGAACTATAAGCACAGCGTCATCTACTACGGTCCGCTCACAGCAAAGCAGCTCGTAGCCGCCATCGACAAGAACCACGCCGTGGCCAAGTTGCTCAAGGACGCTCCTGCTGGCAAGCACTACACCAAGCAGACCACTCCAAGCAATGAGATTTGGATTGCGCCCTACGATGCCAAGAATATCTACATGATTCAATATCATAACGAGAATCAGAAGTGGAATCCTGAGGACGAGGCTAAGGTTGAGGTGTTCAATGAATACTTCGGAGGTGGCATGAACGGTGTTGTGTTCCAGGAACTCCGCGAGAGCCGTGGCTTAGCCTACAGCGCATTTGCCGACTTCGCCACACCATCACGCAAGGAAGACTCCAACTACGCCTATACATATATCATCTCGCAGAACGACAAGATGATGGACTGCATCCGCGTGTTCAACAACATCCTCGACACTCTGCCACAGACTCCTGCCGCATTCGAGCTTGCAAAGCAGGCTATAATGAAGCGCATCGCTTCGCAGCGCATCACCAAGACAGGCATCATCTACTCATACCTGTCGGCCAAGGAGCGCGACATCGACTACGACCTCCGCAGCAAGGTTTACGCAGCTCTGCCATCATTGACTCTTGAGGACATCGTGAAGTTTGAACACGACAACATGGCTCAGAAACCATGGCGTTATCTCATCCTCGGCGACGAGAGCAACCTCGACATGAAAGCCCTGGAGAAAATCGCTCCTATCAAGCGAGTTTCAACTAAGGATATCTTTGGATATTAATTGAAAATTATAATAAAAGTGTGATAAAACTCTATAGAGAGTCATCTTATATAGAGTTTTATCACACTTTTTTCTCCATTTGTTCTTCGATAGTTTAACGGAGGATGGGATCAATATTATTTCCGTAAATAACGCATTTAAGATAATTTTACGTTTCGTCTTCGAT
>DAVZIG010000031.1:0-20636 GCA_052273435.1 Prevotella sp. | reverse complement strand
GAACCGAACACACGTGCCGAAGCACCCTCGAGAACCTCGATGCGCTCAATATCAGAAAGGGAAACTGGGAAATCGGCTGCGTTATGACCAGTCTGCGGACTTGAGATATTCACACCATTCAATAGAATAGTAATCTGGTCGAACGTGCCGCCATTGATGCTAATGTCCGTCTGTACACCAAAGCCACCGCGCTGACGGACATCCACGCCCGTGGCTAACTTCAAGAGATCGTTAACACTCGCTACCTCCGCACGCTGAATATCGTCGCGTGAGATAACAGAGACAATCTTGGCCGACTGCAGTGCTGTGAGCGGAGCACGCGACGAGGTGACAGTCACCTCGTCGAGCTTCACTTCATCACAATACAAAGAGTCGGTCGCAGCTACATTATTTACAGGGCGAGTGCTGATGCCTTCGGCCTTGGCGTAGGTTAAAGTTGCCACGCTAAGGGTGCAGACAATCACTTCCCTGCCAATGCAGCTAAACAGGGCGTAGCTTCTGCGTGTGAAATGCTTGAAGCGCAAAGCCTCGCGGCCTGTCATAAATCTTTGTCTTTGCATAAAGTTGATTATAAATGTTAATTAAAACTTTTGAGCGGGCAAAGGTATAGCTTTATTTCCAAATACAACCAACTATGTATTAATTTTTTTAACTATTTAAGGCATTTTCGTGATTTCGGTCAATACCTCCACAGCATCTTTCACTGTAGGAATGCCTGTTATCACCATCGAGCGTTTGCCGTTGACCTCCTTAAGATTGCAGCGCCGAGTGTGCGTGCCAATATAGTTAAGGGCGCGTCCGAACGCCTGACTGCGATAGTAGGCAGAGTCGGGATTGGACACAAACTGCATCTGCATCCTACCCTGCTTGAGTATTATCTTCTCACAGCCAAGACGCTTGCCAAGACGTCGGAGCGGCACTACCTGCAGCAACTCCTCGCCCTCACGAGGCAAAACACCGAAACGGTCGGCAAGCCTCTGACGGTAGGCGTCGAGTTGCTGGTCGTCTTCTATATTGTCGAGTTCGCGGTAGAGCAACATCCTTTCGGAAGATCCAGGCACATAACTCTCAGGGAAATACATCTCAAGATCGCTCTCCACAGAGCAATCCTCCACAAACGTATCGCCCGAAATCTCCCTACCCTGGGCTATCTCTTCGGCATAGACATCCTGGAACTCATCGTTCTTAAGCTCAGTGACAGCCTGACTCAGAATCTTCTGATACGTCTCATAACCAAGATCCTCCATAAATCCGCTCTGCTCTGCCCCAAGCAGATTGCCCGCTCCACGTATGTCAAGGTCCTGCATGGCAAGGTTGAACCCGCTGCCAAGCTCAGAGAAATTCTCCAATGCCTCAAGCCTGCGGCGTGCCTCGGGAGAGAGTGCCGACTTAGGCGGAGCCAATAGATAGCAGAAAGCCTTACGGTTGGAACGTCCCACACGTCCGCGCATCTGATGCAAGTCGGACAAGCCAAACTTATGAGCTTCGTTGATTATAATGGTGTTGGCATTGCTGATGTCGATGCCATTCTCCACTATTGTAGTAGAGAGCAGCACGTCGTAGTCGTAGTCCATAAACCCAATGATGATCTTCTCAAGTTCCTCAGGACTCATCTGTCCGTGGCCTATCGCCACACGGGCATCGGGCACATACTTATGAATCATAGCGGCAATCTCAGGGAGATTGGAGATACGGTTGTTGACGAAGTACACCTGCCCATTGCGCGACATCTCGAAGTTGATGGCATCGGCTATTATCTCATAGCTGAACACACCGAGGTCGGTCTGCACAGGATAGCGGTTGGGTGGCGGGGTGCGGATGATGCTCATGTCGCGTGCACCCATAAGCGAGAACTGCAGAGTGCGGGGAATAGGTGTGGCAGACATGGTGAGTGTGTCGATATTAGTCTTAAGTTTGCGCAACTTCTCCTTGGTAGCCACACCAAACTTATGCTCCTCGTCAATGACAAGCAGTCCAAGGTCGTGCCATGCGACCGACTTGCCCAAGAGTTTATGTGTGCCTATAAGGATGTCGATCTTGCCTTCCTTAAGGTCGGCAAGCACCTCACGCGTCTGCTTAGCCGAGCGGGCACGCGAGAGATAATCCACACGCACGGGCATATCCTTCAGTCGGTCGCGGAAGGTCTTGTAGTGCTGAAAGGCAAGCACCGTGGTAGGCACAAGTACAGCAACTTGCTTGCCATCAGTGGCAGCCTTGAATGCAGCGCGTATTGCCACCTCTGTCTTGCCAAAGCCTACATCACCACACACAAGACGATCCATAGGTCGAGCCGACTCCATATCGGACTTCACATCCTGTGTGGCACGCGACTGGTCGGGAGTGTCCTCATATAGGAACGACGCCTCAAGCTCGTGCTGCAAGTAAGAATCCGCGGTGAAGGCGAACCCCTTCTCATGCCTACGCTTGGCATAAAGCTTTATAAGGTCGCGTGCAATATCTTTGATGCGCTTCTTGGTGCGCTCCTTCAGGCGGTCCCACGCTCCAGTGCCAAGTGTGCTCAGGCGTGGTGGTTCGCCAGTGTCAGAACGGCGGTACTTGGATATCTTATATAAAGAATGTATGCTCACATCCACAATGTCGCCTCGCTGATAGTAGATGCGTATCACCTCCTGATAACTGTCGCCTACGGGCACACGCACCAAACCGCCAAACTTGCCAATACCAAAGTCGATATGCACAATGAAGTCGCCCGGCTCCATCTCCTGCAACTCCTTCATGGTGAGCGCCATCTTGCCCGTGCGGGCCTTATCCGACTTGAGATTGTACTTATGGAAACGGTCGAATATCTGATGGTCGGTGAAGAAGCACAAGCGAAGATCGTTGTCGGCGAAACCCTCATGAAGAGTATGGTCGACGGGAGTAAACTCAAGATGCTCTGCCACTGACAAAGCCTCAGAATTAGGCGACTTGTCGTGATTGATATTGCGCAACGCCTTCAACTCATCGCTCTCGAATATCTCTTTCAAGCGTCGTGTCTGCTTCTCAGAGTCGGCAAGAATATAGAGTTTGTAGCCTTGCAGGAGATAATCCTCAAGTGTCTTGGCGAGCAATTCAAAGTTTTTGTGGAAGAGAGGTTGGGGAGAAATATTGAAAACAATGGTTGTCTGAGGTGTTCCTGTAGGCTGTGCTCCGAACTCCACAAAGCGGAACTTGCATATCTCTTCGCGGAAGCGCACACCCGACACAAGATTGTTCTCCTTGCGCATGTCGCGCATTATCTGTTCATGTTCCATCTCCGTGGCACCCTCAAGCCGCGACGCAAGAGCCTGCGACGAGAATCCATCGTCGTAAATCTTCTCCACAGTGGAGCAGAGATACAGACGGTCTTTCATCACAAGCGTAGCATCATCGGGCAACAGGGCCGTGAAGGGCTGCTTGTCTTCAACAATCTGCGCCAATTCGGGCACAATCTGAATGTCCTTCTTATGGTCCTTCGACAGCTGGTCGGCCACTTCAAACGTGCGGATAGTGTCAACCTCATCACCAAAGAAGTCGATACGGAAAGGCAACTCAGACGAATAGGAATACACGTCGACAATGCTTCCGCGCATGGCAAACTGTCCTGGCTCATACACATAATCCTCTTCCTTAAAGCCAAACTCACGCAATTGGCGACCCAAGTCAGCAAGATTCACAATATCACCAACGGCTATGTTTATCGTACGCTCATCAAGTCGGCGCTTTGAGACAACGAGTTCGCTCAATGCCTCAGGACATGTGACGACATACAGGTATGTATCCTGCTGACTCTTGGCGGATGTATTCGGATTCTTGCCTTTGCCTTCAACAGCCGCAAGCCGGCTAAGAGCCTCTGTGCGCAATATCTCGTTGGCAGAGTCACGCTGTCCGTATTTCACAGCCCTGCGATATGACGAGGGATAGAAAAGAACATTGTCGGTGCCGAGTATCTGCGTGAGGTCGTGATAGAAATATCCCGCCTCATCATTATCCTGAAGTACAAAAACCGCTGTCAGTGGCTTTTCCTTTGCCTTCTTCTTGCTTGCCACGGCAGCAAAAAACACAGAAGCCGATGAGGCAAGCATTCCCTTAAGGAACACATGCCCCACCGACTTGTCGCCAATAGCTTTCAAAAAAGCCCCGCACTGTGGCAGGGCTGCGTATGTATTACTTATTTCCTTTATTTCCATAACTCTTATCAGTGTTTTGCCACTGGATATTTGCGGAACCATCCGTCCCAGCGCAATCGCATCACGCCAAAGAATGCCTCGCCAAATATACCTCCGCTCATCTTGCTCACACCTTCACGACGGTTGACGAATATCACTGGCACTTCCTTTATCTTATATCCCATCTTATAGGCTGTGAACTTCATCTCTATCTGGAAGCCATAACCCTTGAAGCGCACTAGGTCGAGAGGTATCGATTCAAGCACACAACGACGGTAGCACTTGAAGCCTGCAGTGGTGTCGTGTACACTGAAGCCTGTGACAAAGCGCACGTATTTAGATGCGAAGTAACTCATAAGCACACGTCCGATAGGCCAGTTGACCACATTCACTCCACTTACGTAGCGTGAGCCTATAGCCACGTCATAACTCTCGTCATGACATGCAGCATAGAGGCGTGGCAAGTCGTTGGGGTCGTGGGAGAAGTCGGCATCCATCTCAAAGATGTAGTCGTACTTGTGCTCCAAAGCCCACTTGAAGCCTGTGATGTATGCAGTGCCGAGTCCCAACTTACCGCTACGCTCAAGGATAAAGAGCCGGTCGCTGAACTCAGTATCTATTAGTCGGTGCACAATCTTGGCTGTGCCGTCGGGACTTCCGTCGTCAATCACAAGAATGTTGAACTTCTTTTCAAGTGCGAACACCGCACGAATGATTTTCTCTATGTTCTCCTTCTCGTTGTAGGTCGGGATGATTACTATGCTGTCGCTGTTATTCATAATTGTCGTTGAAATAAAAATAATCTACTTTTCTGCAAAAGTACGAAGATTATCGTAAAAGCAAAGCATTAATGTATTAAAAATAATAAATCTGTCTTTTGTAGAGTTTATACCACATTTTACTGGTCAGGATTTTCCACAAAACCCTTGTATTCATCCACAAGTCCCGACATCACCGCCTTATAGCTTTCCTCCTCAAGATACTTTATGTTGTCTGTTCCCTTGCCTATAGGCTTGATAGGTTTGTGGATAGTGAGGCGGAGAGGATGCCATTTCACCCAACGCATGTCGCGCTGGCGTGGCATGATGTCGAAAGAACCATTGATGGTCAAAGGCACTACCGGCAGCTCTATGTCGTCGGCAAGCATGAAGGCACCACGCTTGAACACTCCCATGTGTCCTGTAAACGTGCGTGCTCCTTCAGGAAACACGACAAGCGACATGCCTCCTTGCAGGGTGCGGCGGGCACGGTCGTAGGTTTCGCGTATCTTGCTTGGACCACGCTTGTCGACAAATATATGATGAGCCGACTCACATGCCTTGCCTACGAATGGCATCTGACGGAGCTGCCGCTTCATCATCCACTTGAAGTTGCGGCAAAGGAATCCGTAGATAAGGAATATGTCGAAGGAGCCTTGGTGATTGGCTACAAATACATACGACTGGCCTTTTTCCAGATTCTCCCTTCCTTCCACCTTTACCGGCAACAAAAGTACACGCACAATGAACTGAGCCCACCACTTGCCTGGATAGTAGCCCCAAAAATGGCCATTGCCAATAGCGCAGCCTATGATTACCATCAGGCATGTTATCACTGTGTAGATTGCTATCAATGGGAGAGCAATGAAGAGTTGATATATACGATATAGAATGTTCATGAGTTTATTTCCAATTGTTAATTTTTAATTATTAATTATTATTTATTTGTTGTTGATATTATTTGGAGCCCTGATTCATGCCACTTCTTCGGAGTGTTATTACCACCACTTCGGGATCCATGTGGAAGCGGAACGGCACAAAGCCTCCTAATCCTGTAGACACAAACAGCTTACGGTTGCCCTCGCAATAGAGTCCAGCGTCTTCCTTGCCCACTATCTGTGTAGGACGCAATCCAAACAAACTTATCTGGCCTCCATGTGTATGGCCACTTAGAGTGAGCTGCACCTTGGAGCCGGGCAATATAGAGCGCCGCCAAGCCGAAGGGTCGTGCTGAAGCATTACTACAAACGACTTGGGAGATATTCCACGCAACGTGCGCTTTAAGTCGGCCTTCTGTGGAAACGGTGGCAGTCCGTTGTTCTCCTCGCCTGCTATCACCAGTGAGTCTTGTCCGCGACGTATTATGCGGCGGTCGTTGAGCAGAAGGTTCCAATCTATGGATGTCTCGAAACTGCGTGTCTGATGCTCATACTCACGCTTGGTTGCTTCGGGCAAATTAGGCACATATTGGGCATAGTCGTGATTGCCTAGCACCGAATATATTCCGTCTTTGGCATGAAGACGTGCAAGAATAGGAGCATGACGTGCAAGTTCCTGCGGACGCATATTCTGCAAGTCACCCGTAAACACAATCATGTCGGGATGCTGCGAGTTGATATCGTCGACAGCACGGCTCAGAAGCTCTGTGCGCATGGATCCGAGATGCGCATCAGAGAATTGCACTATGCGGTAGCCATCAAACGCCCGTGGAAGATCGTTGAACTCAAGCCTCACCTCATTCACACGCAAACGGTCGGGACCAAGCATAGAACCCGTGAACAACACATACAACTCGCCGAGCACCATCACCAGTCCGATGTAGTTGCCCCAATTGCGATGCAGATGAAATACGCGGCGCACAAGCCTTCCTGCAAGCGATGAAACCACGAACAACAGCTTTGGCACGACGATGAGTCCAAGCATAAACAGATAGATGTTGAACCATGTAAGGTTGTCGGGCGCGAAATTGTCTATCATCGCATACATTAATGTTGCGGCTATCATTGCCGCTCCCGGCAACCACCACAACAGATGTTGCCATGCCGTAAGGTCGAAACGGTGGCGCAGATAGCGACGGTAGACGTAGATGTCGGGCAGAATCGTCGCGAGTATTATAAAAATGAATATTCGTGCTATCATATTTCTATTTTGTTTCTTTCCTATAAGCGCGAGGCCAGAAAGCGCCGTGCAAGTTCCACGGGAATATGCCTGCGACGTGCATAATCGCACAACTGGTCGTCGCCTATCTTGCCAAGGTCGAAATAGTGAGCCTTGGGATGAGCAAACATCAGTCCTGACACCGAGGCATGCGGACGCATAGCTCCGCTCTCCGTGAGGTGTATGCCTATGCGCTTCATGTCGATGAGTTGGTCGAGCAGGAAGTTCATGCTTGTGTCGGGCATTGACGGATAACCCACAGCCGGACGTATGCCTTGATAGTCCTCACGCAACAGCTCGCGCATGGTGAACTGCTCATCGGGAGCATACCCCCAATAATTGCGTCGCACCTCAAGGTGCATAAGCTCGGCTGTAGCTTCGGCAAGCCGGTCGGCAAGCGTCTGCGACAGCATGCGATTGAAGTCGTCAGTCATGAAGTCATGCTCAATAGCAGCGTCGACAGTTGTGGCAAAAGCCCCCACTCTATCCGTTATTCCTCCCGACAACGGTCGCACAAAGTCGGCAAGACACAAATTTGGATCACCCTCTCTTGTGGGGTGCTGTTGGCGCAACATAGGAATGCGCTTGCCGTCGATGATGATGTCGTCGCCATCGCTGTTGGCATCAAACACTCCAAACACTGCATGTGTCTGGTATCGGCTTTCGAATATGTCGAGCATAGCGTCAGCCTCTTTACGCATGCGGTCTTTCTCTTCCTGTGGCTTGCCTGCGAGTCCCCAGGCATGATGAAAGTATATCCAGTTGATGTAGGGTCGTAGTGAGGATATGGTGTAATCTATGTGTTTCAGCATAACATCACTTATTCCCCACATCGGAATCTCAATTCCTCTCCTCTGCTCGCCTTATCAAACACACCATTATTATATATAATGTGTCCGTTGCACATTGTTGTGCGCACTTGCCATTGGAAAGTATGGCCCTCCATCGGACTCCATCCGCATTTGCTCTGTATGCAATCCTTGTCGACAGTCCAAGGCGACTGCGGCTTCACAAGCACCAAGTCTGCCTTGTAGCCCTTGCGCAGGTATCCACGTTTTGATATCTCGAAGAGTCGTGCTGGATTATGAGCCATCAGTTCCACAAGACGCTCAATGCTCATCACCCCTTTATCCACAAGCTCAAGCATAGCCACAAGCGAGAACTGAACCATAGGCATACCCGAAGCCGCACGCGCGCATCCTCCCTCTTTGTCACTCAGAAGGTGTGGAGCATGGTCGGTGCCTACAGTCGCTATACGTCCGTCATTGAGAGCGCGTCGTAAGGCATCGCGGTCGCCACGAGTCTTTATGGCAGGATTGCATTTTATGCGTGTGCCTAATGTCTTGTAGTCTTCGTCACAGAAGAAGAGGTGGGCAATCACAGCCTCAGCCGTAATCTTCGGGTTGGAACCGAAGAGCTGAAGTTCGCGCTCTGTAGTGAGATGTGCCACATGCAGACGTGCTCCAGCCTCACTTGCAAGTTCCACGGCAAGACGTGTCGACTCCCAACAAGCCTCCTCCGAGCGTATCTCTGGATGATGCTCCACAGCTGGGTCGTCGCCATATTTCTGCTTTGCCGATTCCATATTGTGATTGATAATGTCTGTGTCTTCGCAATGCGCCATGATAGGCATTGGAGATCTGGCAAAGAGTTGCTTTAGCACGTCGCGCTTGTCAACAAGCATGTTGCCCGTACTCGAGCCCATAAAGAGCTTGATGCCAGGTACACGCTGCGTATTGACCGAGCAGACCTCGTCGATGTTATCATTTGTGGCTCCGATGAAGAAGCCATAGTTCACATGCGATTTCTTGGCGGCATCTGCATATTTTGCCTCCAATGTCTCGAGTGTTGTAGTCTGAGGCTTGGTGTTGGGCATATCAAGATAGGATGTCACGCCGCCAAAAGCCGCGGCACGGCTTTCAGTCTCCATGTCTGCCTTTTGTGTAAGTCCAGGATCACGGAAATGCACATGGTCGTCAATCACGCCGGGCAATACAAAACACCCCGTAGCATCTACGATCTGGTCGTAGCTGCCACGGGGAGTATCTGTGCCTTCTATAATGTTTGTAATGGTGTCGTTGTCAACCACAACCGAGGCTGTGAGCGTAGCACCTTCGTTGACAACCTTTCCTCCAAATATAAGTGTCTTCATATTATATCAGTATGGTGTTATTCTGCTGGTTTTGCCAATTCGTTGGGAGTTGGACTTTGCGGCACAGACTGCTGGGCTTGACCCATGTCGTGTTCAGGTTCTGGCTGCATGTCAGAAGCAGGAGTCGGCTGCATATTGTCAGGTTGCTTCATTCCGTTCATTATTGCCTGGTTTTCCTGTGCCTTCTGATAGTAATCCCTCACGTAGGCGTCGTTCTTGAACTTTTCGGTGGCCTTGCTCATGATGTCCTCTATCCAGGGTGTCAGTTCTGGATAAGGATTGCCTATTGTCACCATAAAGAATACGCCCGGACCGAGCACATTGTCGAAGTTCTCCGTAACGAATGATGTCACGAGCTTGTCTTCCTGTTCCGACAGACGCTGTGCCTCGGCATTCAGACGCTGGTTCACCACGTTCATGTCCTGACCGTTCATTATCGCACGGTCGTGAGTGTGGATTAGTTCAGCTTCCTGATTCTTCAGTTGGTTATACTTGTTGAAGAACTTGAACAGTTCGTCGTTGAGCGGAGTGCCACTGACCGTCTGCTGTGTGTTGTCGATTTTTATTGTTATATCGCCTTTCTCAAGCACAAGCGGCAGCACACTCTCGTCGTCCATGAATATGTTTGCCATGCAAACAGTATCGAATGAACCGTTGAACTGAAACTGTCCGTGAACCACGTCACAAGAATCCAACTTCTTGAAATCATTGTTCTTCAGAATTTTCAGATACAGCATGCGCCCATCGAGCGTGGAAACGTTCGACGAACCTTGGATATTGTACTGGTTGGCACACGATGCGAACACCAGAATTGTAAGAAAAGCGTATAATATTTTATTCATAAACTATTGTTACGTGTCTTTGTATGAAGGCAAAGGTAATATGTATTGTTGAATAATGGATGATTTTCCATGAGATTTAAAATATGATTATTCTTATTTAGGAATTTTTTCAACTATCCATCATCCCCCAAATTAATAATTAATGATTAATAATTAAAAATCACTCCACCTCCTTCTTCAGCTCAGAGCCTATGCGGTGCATAGTATACATCTCAAGTATGGCAGCCACAAGCAACATGAGCACCCACTTGTTGTATATAAGGTTGAGATAGGTCACTGTATCGCTGAACGAGTCGCGAAGGAACATGTATGCACTGTCCACCATCAGGAGTCCTGACAAAACGAAGAAGATGTCGGCCGTGGTCATGATTCTCTTCAGGCGCTTGATGGTAGGGTTGTTGCCTTCATACGTCTGGTTCACCTGCATAGAGGCGAAAATCAGCGCACCCACAAGATATACCCAGCAGACTATCTGCTGCGCCACAAGAAACGCATAGCAGCCTGCACCCACAACCATAAGCACACCGCCAATGAGGAATAGCGCGCTTTGGAGTTTACTCAGTTGTTTCATTATTGCTTGTTACTGGTTTTTCGTCGTCGCTGAGCACATATATGTCCTCATCGTCAGCCTGCATGAAATATCGCTCACGGGCAATGCGCTCGTAGGCTTTGGCACTATGCCTCAGCTCGCGCAACTGTTGCAGGTCGGCTGCATTCTGCTCGTTGTAGTGGTTTATCTCATCCGTGAGGTCGCTTATCTGCATCTCCAACTGGACACGATGCATGAAACTGTTCTCATCGACAAACCCCACAAGGAGTATGCCCACGACAATAGTGATAGCGTATTTGTAATGGCTAACAAGAGCCCATAAAAGTTTTAGACGACCCATTATTACTTAATTTGAGTGCAAACTTACTCATAATTTTTCGTATTCATACACGAAAATCGATTTTTTTATAGTAAGTTTGCAGTTGAATACTTATAACATACATTATAAAATTATGGGAGAATATATAGTTTCAGCACGAAAATACCGTCCGGCATTGTTTGACTCGGTTGTTGGACAGACTGCTCTCACCACGACACTACGCAACGCCGTGAAGAGTGGCAAGCTGGCTCATGCCTACCTTTTCTGCGGTCCGCGAGGTGTGGGCAAGACCACATGCGCCCGCATATTTGCAAAGGCCATCAACTGCATGCATCCCACACCCGAGGGTGAGGCATGCGGCGAATGCGAAAGCTGCAAGGCTTTTGCCGAACAGCGTTCCTACAATATCTTCGAACTTGACGCCGCGAGCAACAACTCTGTGGAACATATCAAGTCGCTTATGGAACAGACCCGCATACCGCCGCAGGTGGGCAAGTACAAGGTGTTTATTATCGATGAGGTTCACATGCTCTCGCAGGCTGCCTTCAACGCATTCCTCAAGACTCTTGAGGAGCCGCCAGCTCATGTCATATTCATTCTCGCCACCACCGAGAAGCACAAGATATTGCCCACAATTCTGTCGCGTTGCCAAATCTACGACTTCGAACGCATGACCGTAGAGAATACCATCGCCCACCTTAAGCATGTTGCCCAGAAGGAAGGCATCACCTATGAGGACGAGGCTTTGGCTGTGATTGCCGAGAAAGCAGATGGTGGCATGCGCGACGCTCTCTCGATATTCGATCAGGCTGCAAGTTTCTGCCAAGGCAACATCACGTATGCCAAGGTGATTGAAGACCTCAACGAACTTGATGCCGACAACTATTTCCGCATCGTTGAACTCGCTTTGGAGAACAAGGTGAGCGACATAATGGTGCTTCTCAATTCTATCATCGAGAAGGGTTTCGACGGTGGCAACCTCATCAATGGCTTGGCTTCACACGTGCGCAACGTGCTTATGGCTAAGGATGCTGCCACTCTGCCACTGCTCGAAGTGAGCCAACAGCAGCGCGAGAAATATGCCGAACAGGCAAGACGCTGCCCTACCCGCTTCCTGTATACTGCCTTGAAACTGATGAACCAGTGCGATCTGAACTACCGACAGAGCAGCAACAAGCGTCTGCTTGTCGAGCTTACGCTTATTCAAGTGGCGCAGATAACCCAACCTGAAGACGCTTCAGACGGTGCGGGGCGTAGCCCCAAACGACTGAAAACCCTGTTTAAATACATCATTACATCCCGGAACACGGCAGCTCAGCAGGTGGCTACCCCGGGCAACACTCTAAGCCGTGCCTCAAGACAAAAGGAAGACGCGGCTACCATTGACGCGTCTAACGGCGATGCAGCGGCTATCGCTACTGCTATGGACAGAGCTACATCCAAGATGAATGCCGCCCAAATGCCACACACCATCATTTCGGCAACCACCGCAACATCTACGGCAACAGTAAATAAACGTCCCGCACTTAAACTGTCGGGACTTGGCATCACCTTCCAAAGCCTGCAACAAAAGCAGCAGACAGAGGTGAAAAAAGAAGCTGAAATCACCAACAAGGAGGAGAATGAGGAGTTCACGCAGGATATACTCGACCTGCAATGGCTGTCGATGTGCAACCGTATGCCGCAGAAGATGATTGCCCTTGCCTCAAGAATGAAGAACATGAAGCCACGCATTGCCGATTTCCCCAACATCGAGATTGTGGTCGACAACCAGATGCTGCTCGACCAAGTGACAAACATCAAGGGCCGCATACGCGCCACACTCGCCAAGGCTCTGCACAACGGCAGTGTAAATATATCGCTGCGACTTGCCGAGGCCGAGGAGATAAACCGACGAATGACTAAGAAAGAGGTGTTCGACGAATTGATGAAACAGAAGGAAGTGAAGGCGTTTGTGGAATCAATGGGGCTTGAGCTGACATAACAACTATTTAAACATACTCAAAAAAACAAATTAATGAACACAGAACAATTATCACCTGTGAAGAAAACCATCGTGGGCATACAATTCCTATTTGTGGCTTTCGGCGCTACAGTGCTTGTGCCTCTGCTCATAGGCATCAATCCTGCTACGGCTCTATTCACCGCCGGCATCGGCACTTTCATCTTCCATTTCATCACCAAAGGCAAGGTGCCAATATTCCTTGGTTCATCGTTCGCCTTTATCGCCCCTATTATAGCCGCCACAAAACAGTGGGGACTACCGGGCACTCTTGCCGGACTCACCGCTGTCTCTCTCGTGTATTTTGTGGTGAGCGCACTGGTTAAATGGCAGGGCAAACGTCTGCTCGACCGTATCTTCCCGCCTGTTGTCATTGGTCCTGTCATCATCCTTATCGGCCTGTCACTATCAGGCAGTGCTGTCGACATGGCAAAGACCAACTGGATTCTTGCCTTCTCGGCACTTGTCACAGCCATTGTTGTACTTACCTTCTGCCGTGGCATGATGAAACTTGTACCTATCATCTCGGGCGTCATCGTGGGCTACATAATAGCTGTATGTATGGGTGAGGTCGACTTCAGCGGTGTTGCCTCAGCTTCGTGGTTTGCCATGCCCGTCAGCTTTGACACTATCACCCACTTCCAATGGGCACCATTCCTCTATATGATTCCAGTGGCCATAGCTCCAGTGCTCGAACATATCGGCGACGTGTATGTGGTAGGAGCCGTTGCCAACAAGGACTTTGTTGACGACCCAGGCATCCATCGCACAATGCTTGGCGACGGTGCTGCGTGTCTTGCCTCGGCTTTGCTTGGCGGTCCTCCAGAGACTACCTACTCTGAGGTTACTGGTGCCATGTCCATCACCAAGGTCACATCGCCTGCCGTGATACGCATCTCGGCCGCCACAGCCATCTGCTTCTCCATCGTCGGCAAACTCAGTGCTTTGCTCCAGTCGATACCTCAAGCTGTGCTTGGCGGTATCATGCTGTTGCTTTTCGGTACTATCGCCAGTGTGGGTGTGCAGAATCTCGTGCAAAACAAGGTTGACATGAATGCCACTCGCAATGTCATCATCATATCCGTGATGCTCACAATGGGTTTGGGCGGTGCCGTTCTATCCAATGGCTCGTTTGCAATATCAGGCATTGGCCTCTCGGCTGTTATTGGCGTGGTGCTCAACTTAGTGCTTCCAAGAACTAAAGAAGAAACGAACTAAAGAAAACAAACCATTTAAAAAAAACGTAATCTATGAAGAAGCTATTCACTTCTGTGCTACTTGCACTGTCGTTGTCTGTACCAACAATACAGGCACAACCAGGCTATCAGCCCACCAAGGAGAACCTTGAGGCCCGCCAGCATTTCCAAAACAACAAGTTCGGTATTTTCCTGCATTGGGGATTGTACAGCATGCTTGCCACCGGCGAATGGACAATGACCAACAAGGACATCAACTACAAGGAGTACGCCAAGCTTGCCGGGGGGTTCTATCCTTCGCGCTTCAATGCCAAGGAATGGGTGTCGGCTATCAAGGCTTCGGGTGCTAAGTACATCTGCTTCACCACTCGCCACCACGAGGGTTTCTCGATGTACCACACCAAGTATTCCGACTACAACATCATTGATGCCACTCCTTTTAAGCGCGACATCGTGAAAGAACTTGCCGACGAATGCCACCGCCAGGGCATAGACATACACTTCTACTATTCGCATATCGACTGGCAGCGCGAGGATGCTCCGTTGGGACGCACCGGACTTGGCACTGGCCGACCAAAGGAAGCACAGAACTGGGACTCTTACTATAAGTTCATGAACAACCAGCTCACCGAACTCCTTACCAACTATGGCAAGGTGGGAGCTATATGGTTTGACGGTTGGTGGGACCAAGACATCAATCCATCGTTCGACTGGCGCTTGCCTGAACAGTATGCCCTTATCCACAAACTGCAGCCTGCCTGCCTTATAGGCAACAACCATCACCAAACTCCATACGAGGGTGAGGACTTCCAAATGTTCGAGCGTGACCTGCCTGGCGAGAACACTGCCGGACTTTCAGGACAAAAGATAAGCCAACTCCCGCTTGAGACATGCGAGACAATGAATGGCATGTGGGGATATAGAATCACCGACCAAAACTATAAGTCAACCCGCACTCTCATACATTATCTTGTTAAAGCAGCTGGGCGCAATGCCAACCTCCTCATGAACATTGGTCCGCAACCCGACGGTTGTCTGCCAGCAATCGCTGTGGAGAGAATGAAAGAGATGGGTGAATGGATGAAGACATACGGCGAGACTATATACGGCACCCGCGGCGGAATGGTTGCTCCTCACAACTGGGGTGTCACCACCGAGAAGAACAACCTCATGTATGTGCATATCCTCAACCTTCAGGACAAGTCGCTCTTCCTGCCTTTGGAAGGCAGAAACGTGAAGAAGGCTGTTGACTTTGTATCACGCAAGGCTGTGAAATTCCAGAAGTGTCAAGGTGGCATAGTGCTTTGCCTTGATGCGGTGCCTACGGATGTAGACAAGGTTGTGGAGCTACAGTTCTAAAAATAAGTTAAGGAGTAAAGGAGTCAGGAGTTAAGACATTAGTATTTTTGCAGACTTTATGTCACAATAAAAAAACACATGGCTTAACTCCTGCCCCCTTTACTCCTTTACTTCTTACTCCTAAACTTCTATTTATCCAAGAGGAACGGTCGATTGTTCCTATTGACAATGGTATAGGTATAATTCTGATTAAACCTATTTGTAAAAATCACTTTTATCGTGCGGTATTTCTTCGACGTTGGCTTTGCGCGGAACAGGTGTTGTGTCTTTGCAAGCTGATGAGGGCGTGGCTTCGTTAGCAGAAAAGCCTCATCATTGTCTGTAAACTGCTGCATGCGTCCCATATATCTGCCGTCCTCGTACCACACCACGCGGCAATGCGGATCCCATTCCCATACGTTTGCCACCACATAGTCTTTCTGTGTGCGAAATTCCCCAGGCTTGTACACACGCATCTGCACCATAACCCTTGAATTTGTTGGGCGATATTGCCATGTCATCTCAGTGCCGTCGACAGTAGCCACCATATAACCATTGGGAGCTCCGTCGCGGTTGAGATTGCTTGTCCACCATGCGCCACATGCAGCTGCTATATTGTGCTGATATAAATGGGGTGTCACCTCCACATTCTCAAAGAAATGCGTGTGTCCCGCAAACACATGGCATTCGTAAGGCGCAAGCACTTCGGCAAGCTTATCAGCATTCTCTATGTTGTCGATGGGCTCCATGGAGTTCCATGCCGGGGCATGCATGTTGAATATCACCATCACGTCCTTTGGCACATAACTCAAGTCGCGCTCAAGCCATCGCATGTCCTCCTCGGTTATCTCCTCCTCATACTTGCAGTTGCCGCGATAATTGATGCTCTTCATCGTTATCACATGACACTTGCCAATGTTGAACGAGTAGTTCACCGGTCCGAAATACTTTCCGAACATGCGCTCGGCATAGTTTTCCACTCCAAGCTCCGAATTATGCAGGTCGGGGTAGGCTTTCTGGAAATCATGATTGCCTATACATTGGAAAAATGTCATGCGCTTGCTGCGTACCGACTGCTTATATTGCGAGTATAAGTTCATATTGTCGAACACCATATCTCCCAGCGACATGCCTATCACCTCGCCCGTCTTGCGCAACAAGCTTGCCGTGTGCATTATGCTCGGCACAGTCTCGTTGCGCCAACGCCGCATGTCATGGGCATTGATAATCTGAGGGTCGCTCACGGCTATATAATGAAACTTGTCTATCACCGTATCGCGCTTGTGCAGCACGAAATCAGCCTTTGGACTCTCTGCCATAGCCTCAGCTACCGGCTTGTAGAAGCCGGTAGCAATGCCGTCTTCCTGCGGCAACTTATATTCGCGAGGAGTGGATATCAGCACAAACTTGCTGACAGCAGTGTCGGTAGACAACTGCCACATACCTTTCTTGTCGGTGCGGCAAAACTCACGTCCGTTGTTCACCACCACTCCGGCAATACCTTTACCCTCGTCGTCCATTACACAGCCTTTCAGCAGCAAACCCTTATCAATGGGTTTGCCGCTGACAAGTCCCACAAACAATACTAATCCAAGGAAGACCCTTATGCTCATAAGCAATATCTTTTTAGTCTTCACAAAGATATCCAACTTATGTTTCATGATTATTGCTTGTCTATGTCATTATTTTGTCATATTGGCTATAGTGGCTATCATAGCCGCTATCGACGACATGCTCGAGCCAAGGCTCATTGTCTCGGCAACGCTCATCTTGCGCTTCAGCTTGGCAGGAATAACGATTTCGCATCCAGGCTGCACCTTTGCGCCTCTGCTCAGCTTAGCCACTTTGCCGTTCATATATATAATGTAGCCACGGCTCTTCACAGCGTCGCTCGCATAGCCGCCAGCTTGGTTGATGTAGTAAGAGGCACGCTTGCCCTTCTCAAAGGCTATGGTATTGGCATACATCACCGCTCCGTTCACCTTCACAGTTCCGTTGTACTGTGGCACAACAAGCTTGTCGCCCTCTCTCAACACCATATCAGCATCCGAACCTGGATTCTTTATAGCAGCCTCAAGGTCGATACCCACGGGATACTCATTAGGCACATTAAACTTCGATATATTAGCCTTCTTCGCTCCCTCTGCCACACTCTGCAGATTGCTGCTGTTGCTGCTGGCTGCAAGCTGCAGCATGTTCTTCTGCTGCTGTTCCTGCTCCATCAGCAATGCAGTGCGCATGCGTTCCTTCTCAGCATCGGTAGCGCGTCTCACCAGTCGTGCTCCACGTATGTAGGCAAGTCCGTTGCTACCGCCCGAAAGCCTATAGAGGTCGCTCAAGCGTGTATTGTTGGCCGTGAGTGTATATGTTCCTGCGAACAACACCTCACCCTCAACCGTCACATTCTTCTGCTCCATATACGCAGGACTCTTGCGCACATACACCTCGTCAAACGGCATAAGCACAAAGCCCGGCTCTCCGTCTACCACGAAGCCTTCCTTAAGCGACAATGTATACGTCTTGGCTATCACGCTGTCTGGGGCAAGAGCCTTCGGGTCGCTCACTCGTCGGCTTACGCTTACGTTTACTGTCGAAGCCTTGTCAGTAAGTCCTCCTGCCTGAAGCACGAAGTCCTCCACAGTCTCATTGTCGGCATATTTGTAAATGCCGGGATATTGCACCTCACCTCTGATTGTTATGGTGCGTTGCTCCTGTCGGTCTTGTTTTGTCGGCACAAACAGCACGTCATTCTCCTTCAAAGGAACGTCGGCCACCTTTCCGCTCATAATGCCAGCCACATCCACACTCACAACCTCGAGTGTGCGGTCAGCCTTCATGCGGTGGATCACAGCACGGTTGGTGAAGGCAGCCTCAGTCACTCCCTCGGCATGCTCAATAAGCGTGCGCACACTGTTAACCTGCTCTCCCAAGTTGTACATACCCGGACGGAACACGGCTCCTTTCACCTCAACGGTATTCTCATATCGTGGAATAATGGAGTCTACATTCACGGAGTCGCCGTCGGCAATATGGAAACTTGAGAAGTCAAACTCGCCCACATTGAACACAGCATACTCCTTGCCTGTCTTTCTGTTCACACGCACAGCCTTGCGGTAAGCGTCGCCTGTGAACGAGCCAGCGTATTTCAACACAGAAGCCACCGACTCATTCTGCTTCATCTCATAAATCATCGGACGCTTCACCTTGCCCGAAATGCTCACAAGACAATCATATGGACCCACCACAATAACGTCGTTGTCGGCAAGGCGCACATTGCCTGTCAGCTTGCCGTTGAGGATATAATCGTAGATGTCTACCACGGTCACCAAGCGGTTGTTACGGTATACCTTTATATTACGCAGCGTACCAAGGTCGTTAGTGCCACCAGCCATATACAATGCATGGAACACCGTTGCAAATGCCGACAGCGTGTATGTGCCAGGCATCTTCACCTCACCCATCACGTTCACCATAATGGTGCGTGTCTGTCCCACAGTAAGTTTTATCTTGCTGCTTGCATATCTCGCACCAAGTGTCGAGCGCAATCGGGCGTTGGCTTGCGCCACTGTGAGTCCGCTCACCTGTACAGGTCCATAGCCTTCTATCGTCACCTCACCGTCAGGCGACACTGTGCACTGTTCTGTCTTCTGCGATGCTCCGTAGATGTCAATTATCACCGCGTCGCCAGGACCCAGTCGGTAGTTCTGCGGTGTAGCAATATTCATGTTAGGCTCGAATGTGAGGTCCTTGTTGTTGAATATGTCACGTCCGAACACCTTTGAGCGTTTCTTTTTCTGCTCGGCATAGTATTTTCTAACTATCGAGGCGGTATCCTCAGGCATCATTCCCGCGAGTTCGTTCTGATAGTCCATAAACTCCTCGTCGTTGGCATCGTAGGTATGCCTATACGTTTCGTCACGCTCCGCCATCACGCGATAATTGGAATATGACGAAGCTTCCCTGTCGGCAGCCTCACCATAGTCGCTGCGTTTCTTACCGTTGTTGGCACGCATGCGCGAGTTGTCCTTGTCGGCATCCGCCGCAGACACACCTGCTGTCGTGCCTTGGCCCATCTGCTTCTCATACTTGTTGCGCACTCGTCTTATTTGCTGTATGTCCACTCCACGCTGCATAAGCTGCGTCACTATCTGCGCATTCGACGTGCCTGCAGCATGCTCCTTGGCAACATACGCCATCACCTGGTCGTCGGTCATCGACTGTGCCATTGCCGCCAATGGCACAAGCATGGCCACCAAAAGATACATGAAAAATCTTTTCATCGTTTAATATGGTTGATTTTATTGTTTTTATTCAGCTTCCTAAAGCATACATAATATATAACCTAAAAAGCCTTTATTTGTTGTCTATCTATCCACTTTTTTCTTCCTACATACCTGTCATAATACTTTCACATCGGTTACTTAAATGCAAAGTTAGTGATTTCCATGAAAAAATCCGTCAAAAAACAGTCTCATTTCAAATATTATTCTTAACTTTACAACAGATACAAGCTATTTCATTCTAAAACAAACTTGGGGTTGACTGGATTTGAGGTTTTCTCATGGTAAACAATCAGAAAGGAAATCCAATGAAATCAATTAAAAGCCAAGTATTTATCGGGGTTTTGGAAGATTACGGCGACTTTTGCATCTTTCCATTTTCTTAGTATTTTTCTTTTATTTTCCGACTTTTGTCCACACGTTGTCCACACATCCGAAGTTCTTAACTTTGCGTCATAACATTAAAATGATTGATTATGGCCAAAAAGAAATTGTACAAGACTGCAGATGAAATTATCGCTGGTTATTCCTTGACTTCAAGCAAGGTGCATCGTAAGGAAGTCTTTTGTGTCACACGACTGGACAGCTTGCTTTTCTGACAAGCTTTTGAAGCAAAGCACGTTTGCAGAAGAATGCGGATAAGTGCTGTAAGAAGAAGGAACACGGTGTTCTCTGCCATGGCGAGAAAACGTGCCATGAAAAGGAATGATCTACACCTTAGACCGAGGGTTGAGTCGATTACAGATGACAATATGGAGTCAAATTGCTCCACGACCCGAAAATATTCCTCCAAAAGGAGTGAGTTTCTCAGATTTTATTTGTATCTTTGCCATGTCTATCGTTGAATTCTCTTGCTTATTTTGCAACACTAAGATAAGTGAATTCTTCGACATG
>DAVZIG010000030.1:0-20671 GCA_052273435.1 Prevotella sp. | reverse complement strand
TTGTACTACTTTATCTGTCTTATGTAAATCTTTTCAAAGAACTCTTTCTTTTAACACTTTCTTCACACCAACGTAATCTCGTTTTGCTTGAGATATCGTTGCTTCTCGAAAGCGGATGCAAAGGTATGACTTTTATCGAAACTACCAAAACTTTCAAGAAGAAATCTTTGCATTTCCACGTCATTTCTATTACAAATTGACATGAATCAACCAAGAATTGTTTACGCAAACAGCTACACATTATATATATAATACAGGCCTATGCCATTGATTCATTTTACTTGAAAATTTTAAAAGTCTATTATTGCCGATAATTCATCAGAAAAGACTAACTTTGTAGTTGAAAATGCAAATCTCTCTAAAAAAATAACTATTACTAAAACAAATCTATAATGAAAAAAATCAATTTTTCAATCCTCTTGTGCTCTCTTACATTAGCAGCAAATGCACAAACCGAGCAAAAAGCGAACCCATTCCCACTCGGTCAGTATGAGGAACTGACCGACACCAAGCCACACGACACCGATGCCGCTTGGGCAAAGATTTCAGCTCCCACTCAATTCAGCTGGGCTTCTACCGACATGCGCTACCGTCGCAACGACATCCCTAAAGTAAAGAAGCAAGCCACATGGAGTGGCAAAGCATGGCGTGGAGAGCGTGTAAACGCGCAAGCTGTACTCTGGACAAACTGCGAATTGAGCGATGTGGAGGTTGTAGCCACTGAATTGCGCTCTGGCAAATCGGTTATCCCAGCATCTGCCGTGCACACCAACTTTGTGCGCTATGTGATGACCGACGAATTGAACGAACAAGGTGGTGGCTGTGGCTATCGCAATCCTGCCAACTTCGACTCTTCGGTTGTTGCCGACGTGCTCGACATCAACAAGACGCTGCCTGTAAAGCGCAATACCACACAACCGGTATGGATGAAGATATGGGTGCCACAAGACGCAAAGCCTGGAACATACACAGGACAGGTGACAATAAAGGGCAAGGGCATGAAGGCACAATCGCTGCAAGTGAAATTGCAGGTTATCAACCGCACATTGCCAGAGCCACAGAAATGGTCGATGAACCTCGACCTGTGGCAGAACCCCTACTCCGTTGCACGTTATTATAATGTGCCTCTGTGGAGCAAGGAACATTTCGATGCCATGCGCCCGATAATGAAGATGCTTGCAGATGCGGGGCAGTATGCCATAACCACAAGCATCATGCACAAGCCTTGGAACGGACAAACCGAGGACCATTATGACTCTATGGTGACACGAATCAAGCATCTCGACGGAACATGGAGCTACGACTATGCCGTGTTCGACAAGTATGTTGACTTCATGATGAACGACGTTGGCATCAACCGCCTTATATCATGCTACACTATGATTCCTTGGAACCTCAGCTTCGACTACTATGACGAGGCAACCAACCGCGTGCAGTTCATAAAAGCCAAACCTGGCGACAAGGCTTACACAGAATATTGGGGCAGTTTCCTTAAAGACTTCTCTCGCCATCTGCGCAAGAAGGGATGGTTTGAGAAGACTTGCATAGCTATGGACGAACGCCCGATGGAAGCCATGCAAGCAGCAATAAAGGTGATAAAGGACGCAGACCCTGAGTTCAAGATTTCGCTCGCCGGCATCTATCACGACGAGATAGAGCGCGACCTCTACTACTATTGCATAGCCTACGGCAACAAATTCCCAGAGGAGGTGATGGCCCGCCGTCGTGCCGAGGGCAAGATAAGCACCTATTACACATGCTGTACAGAAGGATTCCCCAACACCTTCACCTTCTCTGCTCCTGCCGAAGCCACATGGATGGCAATACATGCCGTGGGTGGCGACTATGATGGCTATCTGCGTTGGTCGTACAACAGTTGGACACGCGATCCATTGCGCGACTCTCGCTTCCACACATGGGCTGCAGGCGACTGCTACTGCATCTATCCGGGTCCACGCTCAAGCATTCGCTTTGAACGACTCATCGAGGGTCTGCAGGACAATGAAAAGATCATTCAGCTGCGCCGCGAATACACAAAGAACGGGCAGAAGGCCAAACTCGAACGCTTGAACAAACTTATCGAGCAGTTTACACCCGAAAAGACTCCGGCAAGCAAAGCGGCAAAGGCTGCGGGCATGGTGGAAGAGTTGGAGAAAATGCTGAACGAATAGCACTCCGATCAACATCTATTACACGACAAAAAATTAACGGCAATTATACGAGACGCTCACGTATAATTGCCGTTAATTTTTTTTATCGTGTAATGTTACTTTTTTTATCGTGTAATAATAGTTAATTCCATTTTCGTATAACAAACGTTAATCCTTCTTGCCGAAGCATTTATCGATGATTAACGCCAAGGCACCATCGCCAGTGACATTACATGCTGTGCCGAAACTATCCATAGCGATGTAAAGGGCAATCATCAGAGCCAACGACTGCTGGTCGAAACCGAGCATAGAGGCAAGAATGCCGAGGGCTGCCATAATGGCTCCACCAGGCACACCCGGCGCGGCCACCATTGTTATGCCGAGCATAAGGATGAATCCTGCCATCATCTGGAAATCATAAGGAATGTTCTGCATCATCATAAGGGCAAGAGAACACGACACTATCTTCATCGTGCTGCCCGACAGATGGATTGTGGCACAAAGAGGAATCACAAATCCAGCAATGTCCTTGTTTACTCCATTGAGTATAGTCTGGCGCATTGTCACTGGAATGGTGGCTGCCGAGGACTGTGTGCCAAGAGCCGTGAAATAAGCCGGCATCATATTGCCAAGCATCCTGAACGGATTCTTGCGCACGAAAAGCGAAGCCACAACATACTGGAAAATAAGCAGAAAGATGTGCATGATGAATATCACACCGATTATCTTGACAAACACGCTCAACACATTAAACACTTCGCCCGAATGGGTCATATTGAAGAATATGCCGAAGATGTAAATGGGCAGCAATGGGAGCACCACCACCTGAATAGTCTTGGTGATGATGTTGCGAAACTCCGAGAACATGCTCTTGAGCGACTGAGTGCCAAGATGAGCGATACCCAATCCTATAGTGAATGCCATAACAAGCGAAGTCATCACATTCAGCGGAGCAGGAATGGCAACCGTGAAATAAGGCTTAATACCCTCTGCCTGACTGATTTGCGCTATCTTCAAATTATCTGATATTAGCGACGGGAATATGGTTTGCCCCACTCCATACGACATGAAACCAGAGAAGATTGTCGCTCCATAAGCCAGCAATGCCGTGACAAGAAGCATCTTTCCCGCTCCCTTGCCAATATCGGCAATAGCAGGAGTGACAAGACCTACAATTATCAGCGGAATCAAGAATCCAAGAAACTCGCTAAACAGAGCGTTGAATGTGACAAACACTCGCACAGGCATGTCGGGAGAAACCGTGCCAAGACCGATGCCAAGAATTATGGCAACAATGATTTTAGGCAGTAGACCAATTTTGATTTTCTTCATAAGAATAATTATTAAATTTCATGTAACAAATCAGCAAGGACACAGCACACGTCCCACAAGATTGCGCTCGCCCTTCTCAAACTCCACTTTATAGGCATCCCTTTCGGGGAAAGCTTCAACAATAGTGCCAACACCAAACACACGGTGCGTCACCCTATCGCCTACAGCAAAGCCTGCAGTAGGTTTAGGCTCCGTCTCGTCGGAGAGCCGCCTCACCATATCCTTGGTAAGCTCAAGCAACATTGGATCCATGTCACCCTCCACCTCCACAAGTCCGTCGCCTATCTCCGTGAGGAAGCGTGATGGATACTTGGCTCCCTTAATAGCATTGCAGAATCCTTCCGACTCAGTAAGAAACAAGGCACGCTCAGCTCTCGTCACAGCCACGTACATCAAGCGGCGTTCCTCCTCTTCGGCTGTCTTGCGACGTTCGCGTATGGCACGGTGGTTAGGGAATATACCCTCGGTCAATCCACTTACAAAAACATAGGGAAACTCCAATCCTTTCGACTGATGAACGGTCATCAGCTTGACAGCAGCCCCCTCCTTGCGATAGTCGGCATTGGTGTATAGTGCAATGTCCTGTAGATATTTCTCAAGCGAAAGATCCTCGTCGTCCTTGTGCTCCGCTTCATAGAATTCTATGGCCGAGGCCAGTTCCATGACATTCTCAAGTCGCTCCTCGTCCTCATCAGCTCGCAGTTCATCAATAAGTCCGCTGTTGTTGAGCATATAGTCAAAGAGGTCGGATATGGAATGTGTCAGGCGGAAGAGGTCGGCATCATCAAGCAGATACAGGAAATCGTGCAGTTGAGCCTTGTTGAAATCCTTGGTGGAGATATTCATTCGCAAGGCAGTAAGCAGCGACTGATTATGCTCGTCGGCAATAGTCTGGAGCTTCTGCAATGAGGCCTTGCCAAACTTGCGCGAAGGATAGTTGATGACACGGATGAAGGAGAGGTCGTCGCCAGTCACAAGCAACTTCAAGTAGGCAATGGCATCCTTAATCTCCTTGCGCTCGAAGAAACGAGTGCCACCCCACATTGTATATTTTATTTTCTCACGCATAAGAGCCTGTTCTATCGGTCTCGAGAGATAGGCGGCACGATAGAGAATGGCAAAATCATCCGGATGCGCTCCCTCCTTTAGCATATTGCTTATCTGGCGAGCCGTCCATTCTGCCTCATCCTCGTCCGATTTGCCATGATAGTGAAGCACAATGTGCCCGTTGGCATGCTCTGTGAAGAGGTCTTTCTTTATGCGCACACGGTTGTGCGAAATAATTGAGTTGGCAACATCCAGGATATTTGGCGTGGAACGATAGTTCTCGTTAAGGATAATCTCGCTGTCGGCATAGAAGTCGACAAAAGCCTTAGGGCGTGCTCCACGCCATTCGTAGATGCATTGGTCGGGGTCGCCCACGATGAACAAGTTGTTGTATTTGCGCGATAGAATGTCAACGATAGTCCAATCGCGGTCGTTGCAGTCCTGGGCCTCATCCACCATAATATAGTTAAGACGGTCTTGCCACGTGGTGCGGGCCTCGTCATAATGCTTTAATATATATAAGGTGAAATTGATTAAATCGGAGAAATCGAGTGCAAACGACTTTAACTGTCGGTTGATAAAAGCCAGAAAGGGTTGTTCATAGCCATTTGCTGCCATCATCATATCAGTAGCCGCTAACTGCTTCATGCTATTGTCTCCGCCAAGCAACTGCGGTACCATCAACTCTCCCACATACTCCTTATGCTCCTTCACACTTGCCACATTGGCCAAGAACTGCTTGGCAGTCATTTTGGTGCGGTCGAGCTGATACTCCTCCATCACCTGCTTGGCAATCACAGTGGCATCTGTCTCGTCAATCACCGAGAATCCATTGGGAAATCCTATGCGGAAAATCTCGCTGCGCAAGAATTTCACGCAGAATCCATGAATAGTGCATACAAAGTCGTTGACGTTGGCAGAGTCGGTCAAGCGTCCTATGCGTGTCTTCATCTCGCTCGCCGCCTTGTTGGTGAACGTCATGCAGAGGATGTTGTTGGGGTCGATGCCAAGCTCATTCACGAGAAAGGCATAGCGATGCACAAGCACAAGCGTCTTGCCCGAGCCTGCTCCCGCCACAACCTTTACGCGTCCCTCGGTTGTCTCCACAGCAATCTGCTGTTTTGTGTTGAGTATTGTTGATGATGTTGTCATTTGTCGTTCGTAATAAACTGATGATGCTTTATAGCCCACAAATTTACAGATTATTTCTGGTAAACAGAAATGCAACGGGGAAATAATGCTAAAGAAATAGGAGAAAGAAAAAGGGTGTGCCCTGGATCTAATCCTTGACACACCCTCTTTTCTTTATGTTCACTTTGCAAATCTCCTCAACCACTTCCTCACAGGCTCATCGTATAGCTTAAGGCACAGCCATGCTATGCAGACGCTGCTGGCTACTGTGGCAAGAGCCAAAGGCCATGTCTCGGTGAAGGTGTAGAATGGTCTTATAAGTCATTCTAATACGGCTACAGTACCAATTGTGGTATACTGCAGTGTCAATTGACTGAAACTCCAGTACCACACGTATGAAACTCCAGTACCAATTAAGCAACACTGAAACGATACTGGAGTTATATTTCGTCGAGCTCACGTATATACACTCAAGGAATATACATTTGCAAACAGACTATAAATATTGAATTCAAAAATTCTACTTATTGTTTTGGTCACGATATATTCCGTCCACAATGGAGTCGGCAAGAGAAATGTTGGGAACAAGAATGTCTTCGCATTTCAGAGAGCGAGCTACAAGGAGGAATATCTCGGCTGCTGGTATGATGACGTCAGCACGGTCGTCCTTGAGTTTGAACTGCTCCATACGCTCTTCCAACGATAATGGGGCAAGCTCGGCATACAGTTGCTTAAGCGCAGTTACGGACAACGAGCGAGAGTCGCCCTTTACCTTGGCAAGACGGAAGAGACGGTTGATGTTGCCACCCGAACCAATGATCTTGGTGTCGGGAAAATCCTCAGCATACTTCTCAAGCATGCGGCACATGGCATTGCGCTCCTCGGGAGTGACAGCTCCCGCAAGCATACGCAATGTGCCCACATTGAAGGAATGGCTCTCGGCGAGCACTCCATCATGCAGCAAGGATATCTCGGTAGATCCACCGCCTACATCCACATAGGCAAAGTTGCCTACTCCACTCTCGGTGTTCTCCACAAGGTTGTTGCAGAGGAGCTGAGCCTCCTCGGCACCAGGGATAATCTCAAGACGTATGCCCGTCTCCTTCTCTATGCGTCGCATCACCTTCTTGCCATTCTCGGCATCGCGCATGGCAGACGTGGCACATGCGCGGAAATGCTCCACATTATACAACTCCATGAATTGGCGGAAACCCTTCATCATGTGCATCATCATGCGCTGGCGTTCCTTGGATATCTTGCCAAGAGCAAAGACATCCTTGCCAAGCCGCAAGGGGATGCGCACAAACAGAAGCTTCTTGATACGCGACGATTCGGGTGCGTTGTCGTCGAAACTCTTAATCAATAGTCTGGCTCCATTTGAGCCAATGTCTATGGCGGCTATGTTCATTATTTGTTATATACATTATGTAGTTCCTCCTGCGAGCGGAACGGTTTTTCTTCTTCTTTAACTGTCTGAATCTCGTTGGTTCCCTTTCCATCCACTATGCGACCATTGGTAGTATCTTGCAATCCAAAGTCAACAGTGCGCATAAGATCTTTCTTCATATCCTCGTCGTAGACAGGAGCAAGCACCTCGATACGGTTGACAAGGTTGCGTGGCATCCAGTCAGCGGAACCGATGAAGTAGCGTGGTTTGTCGTTGTTGCAGAATATAAGTATGCGTGAATGCTCAAGATAGCGGTCGATAATGCCAACTATTCGAATATTCTCGCTCACGTCTTTTAGTCCTGCCACAACCGAGCAGTTGCCACGCACAAGAGCGTCTATGCGCACTCCGGCACGCGATGCAGCATAAATTTTGTTGACCACGTCCGGGTCGGTGATATGGTTTATCTTTATCTTCACCCATGCAGGCTTGCCCTCCTGTGCGTTCTTTATCTCGTTGTCGAAGAGTCGAAGGATGCGAGTCTTCATAGAATTGGGCGACACAAGGAGTTCCTTAAATCGCATTGGCGAGAACGGACGGTCGATGAAGTCGAACACCTTTGCCACTTCCGACACAATACCCTGACGGGCAGTCATCATGAGATAGTCGGTGTAGACGCGTGCGTTGCCCTCATGGAAGTTGCCTGTACCAACGCAGGCAATATCACCCTTGGTGGTCTTGATGTAAAGGAGTTTGGAGTGAATCTTCAATCCCTCCACACCAAAGATAACGTTCACACCCTCTTCCTGCATACGCTTGCTCCACTTGATGTTGCTCTCCTCGTCGAAGCGAGCCATAAGTTCCACAACAGCCGTAACCTTCTTGCCGTTGCGGGCAGCACAGATAAGGGCTTTCACCACTTTTGAGTCTTTAGCCAAGCGATATAGAGTGGTCTTTATCTCCTTCACGCTCGGACGTAGTGCAGCCTCGCGCAACAGACGGATGTAGGCATCGAATGAATGGTAAGGCACATGTATGAAGCGGTCCTTGCTGCGTATCTGCTCGAAGATTGACTCCTCGCTCAAGAACTCGGGCTTCATTACGGGCTGCCATTTAGGGAACTTAAGATCGGAATGTCCACAATCGGGAAACGACATAAGGTCGCGATGGTTCTGGTAGCGTCCTCCAGCAAGCGAGGTATCGAGCTCGCGCACATTGAGCCGGTCGAACACACGCTTCTGCATCTCGCGAGGCATGTCCTTGTCGTAAATCACACGTATAGGCTCTCCACGCTTGCGCGAACTAACGCCAATGGCTATCTTCTCCATAGCTCCATAGTCTGACTCATTGTCCATCTCCATCTCGGCATCCTTTGTGAATTTGAACGAGTAGGCCTCGTAGGTTGAAGGCTTTGTGCCTATAAAGATAAGCGGCAGGCAGAAGCGGATGACATCATCAAGATACATTATATTGTCGTAGCCTTCGCTCTGAGGAATGCTGATGAATCTGCCAAACACACGATCGGGCACTTTGATTACGGCATACTTCACCTTATGATCATCATCTATATGCGTTTTCTTCACAACAAGATATATGCGGTTGTCCTCAAGAGTGTTGAGGTCGTCGATGGCAGAAAGCCATATAGGGTTGGTTGAGCCATTGAGCTTGTCGTAATACAGACGCTTGAGAAACTGTTTCTGCTCATCGTTGAGCTGTGTCTCCTTAAGAAGGCGGATATGGTGTTCCTCAAGTTGTGCGAATACTCTCTTTATGGCCTTGGTGTATTCAGAGGAATATTCCTCGTTAAGTCGGTTTACGGTCTTAAGTGTCTTCTTTATAGCCTTGCGGTTCTTTTCCGATAGGTTCTCGTTGTCGGCGAGGCGGTTGAGCGATGCGACGCGCACACGGAAGAACTCATCAAGATTATTACTATAGATGCCGAGGAACGAAAGACGCTCAAGCAATGGAACGCTCTGCTTCTCTGCCTCCTGAAGAATGCGGTGGTTGAAATACATCCAACTTACATCGCGCTCTATATATGTGGTTTGCTTAGTCATGTGATAATAATTTTTATAAAGTCCACTCTTGAAGCTTATTTTTTTTGTTCTTCTCCCAACACCAGCATGTCGCTCTCTACGGTGACATGCAGCTGCTTGCGGAATTTCTTTTCCTCACCTTGAGGCACTATTATCGACATAAGGTTGTCGCAATCAGAGAAGGCGGTGCGAGCAATATGCTCTGGCACACCAAGGAATGTCACCTTCTTAAGACTGTCGCAACTTGCGAAAGCATAAGGGTCGATGGTCTTTACAGATGCAGGAATAGCAATTTCCTCAAGAGCATCGCAATCGCTGAAAGCATCACGTCCGATACGTTCGAGTCCTTCGGGAAACTGAACCTTCTTCAACTTGGAGCGGCGCGTGAAGGCAAGACTACCTATAGTGGTGACGCTCTTTGGCACTATAACCATAGCGGCATCGGTCATGCATGATATAAGACGTGTGCGGTCGGAATCGAATAACATTTTAGCATCAATGCAAAAAGCAGGCGACTGATTGTTGACCACCTTGCTGTCAATACCTATGAAAGGATTCTTACCTATTTTTTCTACAGACTGTGGTATACATACCGACTCAAGCGATATGCAACGTCCAAAAGCCTCGTCGCCAATACGTGTTACAGATGCAGGAACTGCAATCTTGCGAAGAAACGCGCACCCCCAAAAGGCATTGTCGCCGATCTCCTGTGTGTCTTCCTTTATCACATAGTCACCCTCAATAGTCTTTTTAGCTGAAATAAGACGCTTGCCGCTCTTGGAGTAGTATACACCCCATCCGTCGTCGCGTGAGCCTTCCTTCTTGTTCAATGCGAGTTCCATTACCTGGCTTTCAAACTTGTCAGCACGCTCAAGATGTTTCTTGAGCACACTCAGAAATACCTTCTTTTTATCTTTCATAATGTTGAGATTATCTGGGTGCAAAGGTAAAATATAACACCGACAAACCGTTTTCAATGGAATTACGTTAGTATTACAATGATGTTACAAGCATTTTGCCAACAAAACAGACGCTATGAATTAGCACAACAATATAGAAATGGATATATAAAATAGAAAAAGGGATATATAACAAGTGGAAAGAAAAAAATAAAAAACGTTGGAAACAGTGCCTCTATAAGCCGGGTTCTGTTTCTCGTCTGCCATTACTGACCTACGAGCCTTCTGTCATTTATCTACTACGCAAGTCGCCCTGCGTCTCCAGCATTCTACCCTCCACCGTATCCACAAAGGATTCGGACGGGACGCCCTCAAACGATGGTATACATGAACTTGCAGCCCCCAGATGGCACAGCCCGATGATCACCCATCGGCTGGTGGTCTCTTACACCACCTTCTCACCCTTACCTTACTATATATAAATAGCTTGGCGGTTGTTTTCTTCTACCGACACCTGCCGTCGCCGACAGCTTCTATTTTCGGAAGTGGGGTTCCCTTTGCTGCCCGGACTTTCCTCTCCTGCGCCTATGCACAGCAGCGACAGAACCGAGACACTGTTTCCAACGAAATGCAAAGGTACTGTAAATTTTTGAGTAACGGAAATGATTGAGGGTTTTTCTTTCATTTCATTGAGATTGAAACAAAAGTAAAAATCGTGGCATAGTTTTCTAACAGCCGTTAATATGTTAAATTAGAGTGTTAAAATGGGATAAAGATATATGCCAAAATGACACTTTAACAAATATTGCGTCTATATTTGCAACCACAAAACAAAAAACAATGTTGTTTTAACACAACAAACGCCAAATGAAACCGCAATATGTCAAAAAGACAAAAAGCGTTAACTCATGGCAAAATATACAAGAAAAATAATAAAAACATATAAAACAAAGAGATTTATGAAAAAGTATTCTAAGTATTTTGTAGTGGCAATGAGCGCGTTGGCCTTTGCCTTCTCTACAGGAACATTAATCAAAGTGAATGCTACACCTGCAGCCTCGGCTGCCGTACCCGCACAGCCTGTCGACCTGACTTACGCTGCCGAGAAGTCGCTGCCTTCGGTTGTGCATATCCTTAGCACCAAGAATTCCAAGGTGCAGACAGTAGAAGTGCAGAGCGACCCTTTCTCTGATTTCTTCAGCGACCCATTCGGATTCTTTGGCAATCCTAACCAAGGTCAGGGTGGCAAGCAGAAGCGTAGCGTGCGCACTCCTAAGCAGCAAGGCTCGGGCTCGGGCGTTATCATCTCAGCAGATGGATATATCGTTACCAACAACCACGTTGTGGCTGATGCTGACGAGCTTACCGTCACACTTAACGACAACAAGGAATATTCGGCACGCATCATCGGAACCGACAAGACTACCGACCTTGCCCTTATCAAGATCGACGGCAAGAACCTGCCTGCCATCACCATTGCCAACAGCGAGGATATTAAAGTAGGCGAATGGGTGTTGGCTGTAGGCAACCCATTCAACCTTACTAATACTGTCACCGCAGGTATCGTAAGCGCAAAGGGACGCTCACTTTATCAGAATGGCGTAGAATCGTTCATTCAGACTGATGCCGCCATCAATCCTGGCAACTCAGGTGGTGCTCTTGTCAACACACGCGGCGAGCTTATCGGTATCAACGCTATGCTCTACTCGCAGACAGGCTCTTTCAGCGGCTACGGTTTTGCCATCCCTACATCTATTATGAATAAGGTGGTGGACGACCTCAAGAAATATGGCACCGTGCAGCGTGCTGTCATCGGCATCCAAGGCTCTGACGTGAAGAACTATGTCGACGCACAGAAAGACCAGGGCAAGGATATCGATCTCGGCACAATGGAGGGTATCTACGTTGCCAAGGTAATCGAAGAAGGCTCGGCAGAGGAAGCTGGTATCAAGGAAGGCGACGTTATCACAGCTATCGACGGTAAAGAAGTGAACAAGATGGCCGACCTTCAGGAGGCTCTCGCCAAGAAGCGTCCGGGCGAAAAGGTTGCTGTCACTTACCTCCGCGACAAGAAGAAGGCTACAAAGACCATCACTCTGAAGAACGAGCAAGGCACAACACAGGTTGTGAAGAAAGCCGACCTTGATGTGCTTGGAGGTAACTTCCGCGCTATCACCGACGCACAGAAGCAGCAGCTCAACATTGGTTATGGTCTTGAGGTTATCAAGGTGAACGCCGGCAAGCTCAAGGAGTCGGGCATCACAAAGGGATTCATCATCCAACGTGTCAACGACAACGCTATCAAGACTATAGAAGACCTGCAGAACGCTGTGAAGGAAGCCTCAACAAGCAAGGATCCTGTGCTCTACATACAGGGCATGTTCCCAACTGGCAAGAAGGCTTATGCAGCTGTGCCATTGGAGGACTAAGATAAAAAGGCCTCACCCCCGACCCCTTCCACGCAGGGAGGGGAGTGGTATGTATATATTGGTTCATTTATTATATTACTACCAATAGTTGCACATCACTCCCTCCATGCGATGGGGAGAGTCGGGGGTGAGGCTTTTTTTTGCCTTACAAACTTTTTAATAGATAAGAAATCAAATAAGCTACAAAAAATTTGCGACAACGGATATATTTGGTTAAATTTGCAGTTGAATGCTTTATGCAGACACCCCACAACCCAAAACCAATTAATATCAAAAAAGACAACACTTAATGAGACAACTGAAAATCACAAAATCGATAACTAATCGAGAGAATGCCTCTCTCGACAAGTACTTGCAGGAGATAGGACACGAAGAACTTATCTCTGTGGAAGAAGAGGTGGAGTTGGCACGACGTATAAAAAAGGGTGACCGCAAGGCGTTGGAAAAACTCACAAAGGCCAACTTGCGCTTTGTTGTCTCTGTTGCCAAGCAATACCAAAACCAAGGTTTGTCGCTGCCTGACCTCATCAACGAGGGCAATATCGGACTGCTGAAGGCTGCAGAGAAGTTCGACGAGACTCGCGGCTTCAAGTTCATTAGTTATGCCGTGTGGTGGATTCGACAGAGCATATTGCAGGCTATAGCAGAGCAGAGCCGTGTTGTAAGACTGCCGCTCAACCAGGTGGGAAGTGTCAACAAAATCAACCGTATCCTCAACCAGTTTGAACAGGAGTATGAGCGACGCCCGAGCATTGATGAGATTGCCGACAAGACAGATATCCCTCACGACAAAATAGAGGATGTGCTTAAGGTGAACACTCATCAAGTGTCGGTGGATGCACCCGTGTCCGACAGCGACTCCACAAGCATGATCGACTTCATGCAAAGCGACTCGGAGCCAGAGACCGATTCGGAACTTGTGAAGGAATCGCTGCGCGAGGAGATATCCGCTGCACTTAATGTGCTCAATGAGCGTGAGCGCAATGTGATAGAAGCTTTCTATGGCATCAACCAGCCCGAGCGCACTATGGAGGAGATTGGCAAGAAATATGGCCTTACACGTGAGCGTGTGCGCCAGATACGCGAAAAGGCCATACGCAAGCTCAAGCAGAACACCAAAAACAAGATGCTTAAGACTTATTTGGGAAAATAACATCAAAACAAAATAAATGCAACAAGCAAAGAAAATGAAGTTACGCTTATATTTGGCTATGGCGGCTATGCTGCTGCCCACACTGATGTTTGCCGCACAGAAGAATGTGCCGCTCTACGTATGCGGCTTGGCGACATCATTCAACGACTCTACTGTCTACTTCACGGAGATACAGAAAATTGACTCTGCATACGTTGACAGCAAGACTGGTTTTCTCTACGGTCGCGACAGCTATTCTTATCAGCTGCGCGAGCACATGCAGAAACAGGGCGTAGGACACGCAACATGCATCACATTTTTTGCCAAAACCAAAAAGGATATTGACAAGAAGTATGCTGTATTCAAGAAACGCTATGCCACCAAGGGACGCTACAATGTGAAATACCTCCCTACTTCTGAGTTCAACTACTCGCCTATCATTCCTGACGAGAGCGAGATGAAGGATGCACCGCGCCAGCAGAAAGCCAAAAAACAAAAGAAATCCAAAGAGAAATAAATGGATAAAAGATACACTTTCTGCATAGCAGAACATTTGCTGAACGTCGTGTTTGCCCAAGACGGACAAAACGAAATCAGTTTGCTGCCGTCATTCGAACCTTTCCATGTGAAAGAGGACAATGACGGTTGTCTTGTATATAATAATGGCGGAAAATGTACGGCAAACAGTTACGAATTGTTCACATTATTGGTTGACGACAATATCAACCCAATTGACAAATCCCTACGCAAGCAAATCGACTCTTTCGACACGGGCAATGGCATCACTTCGATAGACACCATTGCAGACGGAGGCTACCAATTTATCATTAATGACATCAACGGACGCAGTTGCTGCATGCTGCAAACCAACAGCAACTTCACCAAAGCACAATGCGCCCTCAACGGTACACACGACATGCGTCTGTTCGGACTTAATAATGCCTTGATGATGCTCTACGCTTTCCGCGGAAGTTTCTTCAAGACATTACTCATACATGCCTCCACTGTGCGCAACAATGGCTATGGTTATGCTTTCACAGCAAAGAGCGGCACTGGCAAAAGCACGCATACAGCATTGTGGATGCAACATATCGAAGGTTGCGACCTCATGAACGACGACAATCCTATAGTGCGCATTGTTGACGGCAAAGCCTTTATCTACGGCAGTCCATGGAGCGGAAAGACTCCTTGCTACCGCAACACAAAGGCTCCGCTCGGAGCTATAACCAAGATTGAACGTGCCAAGGAGAACCGTGTGGAGAGAGTAAGACCTACCATTGCTTTCACCACTATCCTGCCTGCTTGCTCATCGATGAAATGGGATAAGACCATTTACAGCAACACGTACAACACTGTGATAAACCTTATCGAAGCCATTCCTTCTGTGAACATTCTGTATTGTCTGCCCGACGAGGAGGCTGCGAGAGTTTGCCACAAGGCTATCAGCATCAATCAAACAACAACAAAAGCTATGTATCAATGACATACAACAATAAGGAAGTGATAAAGAAAGAGTTTGCCAACGAACTCATCATTCCTGAAATAATCAAAATGCTCAACCAAGGACACAGCATGACTATCGGACTGAGAGGCTACAGCATGCGGCCTTTCCTTGAAGACCGACGCGACAAAGCTCTACTGACAAAGGCCTCCACTATATCCGTAGGGGATGTGGTGCTTGCAGAGATTGCCCCAAAACGCTATGCCCTTCACCGTATTATCAAGATCAACGGCGACAACATTACACTTCGAGGCGACGGCAACCTAAACACAGAGTATTGCAACCGCAAAGATATTTATGGCTTTGCCGAGGGTTTCTACCGCAAGGGTAGAAACAAGCTCGACTCCACATCAAGCTGCAAATGGCGCATATACTCCATTATTTGGACACGGCTGTTTCCTGTCAGACGCTATCTGCTGTTTGCCTACCGAAAACTATGGAGACTATAAGTATTCGACTGAATCAAAATGAAATAAAACCAAACAACTATGAGAATCAAGAATGGATTTGTACTGAGAAACGTGTGTGGTGAAAATATTGTAATAGCCGAAGGCGAAGAGAACATTGATTTCACCAAGATAATTAGCATGAACGAGAGTTCGGCTTATCTATGGAAGAACGTTGAGGGCAAGGACTTTACTACAGAAGACTTGTGCCGTCTGCTCACCTCAGAATATGACGTGACTGAAGACATCGCCGAGAAAGATGCGGAAAACATTGCCAACGAATGGACAAAGGCTGGCATTGTTGAATAAAGAACAAAAGGGTCGAGCTGTTTTCGCTCGACCCTTTATTAGAATACAACACTTAGAAAAAGTGTTATACAATTATTTATTCGATAACAACAAGCGGTGAGTCCTCAAGCACGCTCTCGCCCTGCTTTACGCAGATAGCTGTAACCTTGCCATCCTTCTCAGCCTCGATGTTGTTGGCCATCTTCATAGCCTCAAGCACAAGCACTGTGTCGCCAGCCTTCACCTCGTCGCCTACAGCAACCTTTATCTCGGTCACTACACCTGGCAGCGGAGCCTTAACGGCATTGGCAGTATTCACATTAGCAGCACTTGTTGTCTCACCTTCATCAGCAGCAGCTACTGGCTGACCAAGCACAACCTTCTTCTTCTCAGGCTCTGCCTCCTGCTCCATCTCGACCTTGAAAGCTTCGCCATTAACGTTTACACTGGCGATATTGCCCTCAACATCCTCAATCTGGACCTTGTATTCCTGTCCGTCGATTGTATATTTAAATTCCTTCATTTCTTTGTAATTACGGTTTTGCTGTTAAACTCAAGAACTTTGCGTTCCACATAGTCTGACGCGGCTTGATTGTAATGAAGCCCGGCTCCTTGTCATGAACATTATTGCCCTGATACTCATAAAGAGCCATGGCAATGGCAGCATAGATATTCTTGTCCACTTTCATCATGTTTTAATGTTATTACATCGGCATGCAACCATGCTTCTTGGCTGGCAACTGCTGACGCTTGGTAGCAAGCTGAGCCAAACCACGACAGATGCGGAAACGTGTGTTGCGCGGTTCGATAACGTCGTCGATATAACCGTATGAAGCAGCCTCGTATGGGTTGGCAAACTTCTCTGTATACTCCTCCTCCTTCTCTGCAAGGAATGCCTTAACGTCTTCGCCAGCCTCCTTCTTTGCCTTAGCTTCCTTGCCACAAAGAATTGCAACAGCACCACTGGCACCCATAACGGCAATCTCTGATGAAGGCCAAGCAAAGTTGAGGTCAGAACGGAGCTGCTTGCAACCCATCACGATGTGTGAACCACCGTAGCTCTTGCGCAATGTGATGGTGATCTTAGGTACAGTAGCCTCGCCGTAAGCATAAAGGAGTTGAGCACCATGCTGGATAACTGCATTATACTCCTGACCAGTACCAGGAAGGAAGCCCGGCACGTCAACAAGCGACACAATAGGAATATTGAAAGCATCGCAGAAACGAACGAAACGTGCAGCCTTGCGGCTTGCGTTCACATCGAGCACACCTGCATAGGCTGCAGGCTGATTGGCTACGATACCAACGCTCTGGCCATTGAAACGTGCGAAACCGATAATGATGTTCTTAGCAAACTTAGGCTGAATTTCAAAGAACTCGCCATTGTCGGTAACGGCACCGATGACCTTGTACATATCGTATGCCTTGTTGGGGTCGTCAGGGATGATCTCGTTGAGGGAATCCTCCATGCGGTTGATAGGATCGTTGCACTCTACACGCGGAGCCTCCTCAGTATTGTTGCTCGGGATGAACGAGAGCAAGCTCTTTATCATCTCGATAGCCTCTTCCTCTGTCTTGGCAGCAAAATGAGTCACACCGCTCTTTGTAGCGTGTACAGAAGCGCCGCCAAGGTGCTCGGCATCAATATCCTCGCCAGTAACAGTCTTCACAACCTTCGGACCTGTAAGGAACATGTATGAGGTCTGCTCCTTCATGATGATGAAGTCAGTAAGAGCCGGAGAGTAAACAGCACCACCTGCACACGGACCCATGATGGCAGAAATCTGCGGAATCACACCCGAAGCAAGGATGTTTCGCTCGAAAATCTCGCCATAGCCGGCAAGAGCGCATATACCTTCCTGAATACGTGCGCCACCTGAGTCGTTCATGCAGATAACCGGCGCGCCCATTGTCATGGCCATATCCATCACCTTGCAAATCTTCTGTGCCATTGTCTCAGAGAGTGAACCACCGTTAACGGTGAAGTCCTGAGCATATACATATACCAATCGGCCGTTGATTGTTGCGCTGCCGGCAACAACACCATCGCCATAGAAGTGCTTCTTGTCCATGCCGAAGTTAGTGCAACGGTGCTTCTTGAACATGTCATACTCCTCGAACGAACCTTCGTCTACAAGCATCTCGATGCGCTCACGTGCTGTGTATTTGCCGCGTGCGTGCTGCTTCTCGATAGCCTTTTCGCCACCGCCGAGACGTGCCTGCTCGCGCTTTGCGACCAATTCTTTGATTTTTTCTACTTGTTTGCTCATATTTAAATATGTGTTATATATTTGTTTCTTCGCATTATTTCGTGCAAAATTACGAAAAAAAAAGGAAAGCGTGAAACGATTAAAACTATTTAATGCAGTAAAAATAAGAAAGTAGGGCAATTGCCAATTGAATTTAATAGAATTGACAATTACCCTTTTCTCCTATTCCATACTTGAGTCTACAAACGACAACGGCAGCAAGTCCTTTATTGAAGACACACAATACACGCCTCGCTTACCGTAGAGCATTATGCGGATTGGTTTCTTATATCGGTCTTCTATACCGAGTATCACCTGACGGCATGCTCCACATGGACTTACCGGTTCCTCAAGCAACCCATTGTTATTGCGTGCTACTATGGCAAGAGCCGTCACATGTTGGTCGGGATAATTGGCTTGCGCCGCAAATATGGCAGTACGCTCAGCGCACAATCCTGACGGGAATGCGGCATTCTCTTGGTTGGCCCCTATCACTATATTGCCGTTGGCAAGGCGCAAGGCTGCTCCCACATAGAAATGGCTGTATTCCGCATAAGCATTGTCGGTTGCCTTGAGAGCACTATCCACAAGCTCGCGGTCTTCGGCGGACAGTTCATCAAGCTGGCAGTGAGTGATACAGATGTTGAGGTTGATTTGTTTCATATTGACTTAAGATTATATTTTACACTCTATTATTCTTCTGTCTTGACATACTCATAGGCACCAATGTCGGGAGCATTGTCACGCTCACGTCCATCGCGGTCGGTCTTGGTTGATGTCTTAGCATCTGCCTTGTCAATGGCAGCCGACTCCTTGCGCAAATGGAAATCATAGTGTTGGTTGTCGCCATCCACAAGCATAAAATGCTTTCTGCCAAGACTCACAGTGTCCTTGACATCCTCAAACACCACATCCTCATAATGGTCCAACTCCTCGTCCTCCACCTCTGGAGTGCGTATTATGCAGTTGGCAAAAGAATAGTTGAAGTCATTCTCGCTGTCGTTGGAAGGCATTCCTCCCATAAGCTCGTCGTCGGCATAACCAGTAATAAGAGTATTACGGCAAACGAAGTTTGGCAAAGAATAAGTGGCACCAGAGATATACAAGGCACTGCCACGCGCTCCATCAAAAGGATAGAACTGGGCAATAGTGCAATTGTCAACGCTCACGTCCCCTCCGTCCACCGACAGACAATGGCCAAGAGCATTAGTCAACTGACAATTCACTATTGTCACTTTCGAGTTAACCAAATCAAGAGCTGTTCCCTGACAATTGTGTATCGTACTGTTGCTCAATGCAAGAGTCTGTCGCGCAACATCCGAAGAATCCACACGCAGCCCAGTGAAAGAACTGTGCAAGTCGGTGAAGTCTATCTCATTGCCATACGAAGTCTCGCCGATACTCACTCCTTGCCATTGTCCACTCACACGGTCGTAGGGCAAATAGTCAAACATATTGTCGAGCCTGTCACCACGCAACACTACGGGCTTATCTGCCGTACCCTTGCACAAGAGTCGTCCGTTAACGCTTATTCCAGCATTCGAATGGAAATACATTGTCACACCAGGCGACACAGTCAATGTGGCACCCTCGTTCACTGTCATCATGCCATACACCACAAGCGGCTTGCCATCTGCCTCTATCACGGAGTCCTTGCTCACAGTACAGTTGCGCAAGAAGCGTGCGTCCCATGTCCAAGCGTCAATAGCCACCTTTTGCTCTCGTCCACTCTCAAGCGTGAACACAATTTTGTCGGCAAGACGCTTTGGCAAATCGCTATTGGCAGCTACCGAGGTAAGCTCCACATACACACGTATGCTGTCTTTGTTGCGCACCTCAATATCAGTTGCCTTATAACCTTGCTCCGGACTCAGGTAAACCCCATCCACATTCACACGGAATCCATTCTGATTGCCCCCCTCAAGTCGCACGGTTGTACATCTCAACCCGTCGCCCGACTTATTATACACCCAAAACGAACGTGTAGACGAAGGCACTGTCGAGAATACAGTATCCAGTCGCACAGTATCCGTAGAGAATGTCAGCATATTGCCCGGCGAGGTTGTGAACGTGTCGTCATCGTTGCAGGCACAAAACACTATTGCGCCCACCACTACTAATAATATGTTAAGAATTATATTTTTCATTATTTATTATAACGTCAAAGCCTAATAAATATTGCACCATGGATAGTGTTTTTGCAAAAATACAAACAAAAAAATAGTGTTGACCGTTAAGTCAACACTATTCTTTGTACACCCTTAGGGATTCGAACCCTAGACCCACTGATTAAGAGTCAGTTGCTCTACCAACTGAGCTAAGGGTGCATCAGTTGAATTTAGCAGAAGACAGAAGTTCAAAAAAAATCAAGTACACCCTTAGGGATTCGAACCCTAGACCCACTGATTAAGAGTCAGTTGCTCTACCAACTGAGCTAAGGGTGCATATTCTGCTGTTTTTAAGAATGCCTCAAACAAAATGTACACCCTTAGGGATTCGAACCCTAGACCCACTGATTAAGAGTCAGTTGCTCTACCAACTGAGCTAAGGGTGCATATTCTGCTGTTTTTAAGAATGCCTCAAACAAAATGTACACCCTTAGGGATTCGAACCCTAGACCCACTGATTAAGAGTCAGTTGCTCT
>DAVZIG010000029.1:0-21963 GCA_052273435.1 Prevotella sp. | reverse complement strand
AACTCAAATAAAGAATATCTGACATATGGCAAAGGTAAACATAAAATCTGAAAAAATCACTCCTTTCGGAGGAATATTCGTATGCGCACGATAAAATCTAAAAAATAGACTCTAAGTTTGCAGAAGAAAGCGGAAAGACTTTGTCTGCTAATTTAAGGTTTGTTGTCCACATCATTTTTTCTATTTGTTTACATCAATAATAACACAAGAGTTATTATTTCGCTACGCAAAACTAATATTTTTTATCATAAATCTCAATTATTATTTGTAAATTTGCCACATATAATATACAGTCACAGTCGTCAACCCGTAAATACTTTTCCATTATGAGATATCTTGACCCCAAAGCCGACCTTACATTCAAGAAGATATTCGGCGAGCACAAGGATTTGCTCATCAGTCTTCTCAATGCCCTGTTGCCATTGGCAGACGACGAGCAGATAGAAAGCGTGGAGTATCTATCGCCTGAGCTTGTGCCCGACACTTACGTAGGGAAGAACAGTATTGTAGACGTGAGATGCCGCGACGTGAAGAACCGTCAGTTTATTGTTGAGATGCAGATGCTGTGGACCGAAGCCTTCAAGCAGCGAGTGCTGTTTAATGCTTCCAAGGCCTTCGTGCGCCAGCTTGACAAGAAGCGCAAGTATGAGTTGCTGCAACCTGTCTACTCACTCAACCTTGTCAACGAAACCTTCATAAAGGAATATCCCGATGAGTTTATCCATAACTATAATGTTGTGCATGAGATGCATAGCAACGAGATTATTGACGGACTGCATTTCACATTCGTCGAGCTGCCTAAGTTCCAAGCACATTCCATCAAAGAAAAGAAAATGGCTGTGCTGTGGCTTAGATTCCTTACAGAGATTGACGAGCAGACAAAGGAAGTGCCGCAAGAACTCTTGGACAATCCAGAAACCTCAAAGGCCTTGAAAACAGTAGAGGAATCCGCCATGTCGAAAGACGAACTGCTTGCCTACGAGGACTTTTGGGACAAGCTTGGTGCCGAACGCCTGCTGTTTGTTGACTCCAACAGGAGAAGCATGGAGGAAGGCAGAGAAAAAGGAAGAAAAGAAGGTAGGGAAGAAGGACTAAAAGAAGGACGCAAAGAGGGACTAAAAGAGGGCCGTGCTGATGTGGCAAGAAATCTGTTGAGCATAGGAATGCCATTGGAAGACATTGCCAAAGTTACCGGACTGGAGATAAAAGACATTGAACAGCTGAAAAATTAGAAAGGAGATAACAGCTTTAAACTGATGAGACATATTAAGACAGCATTTATAGGATTCGGTTATCGCGGAAAGCAATTGCTGCGCCTGTTGCGCACCATTGACTTCTTCGACATTGTTGGCATTGCCGACAAGAACGACTGCCAGGAGAAAGACTCTCTCGGCGCACCTTTCTATCAAGGCGAAGAGGCGTTCAAGACAATGCTTGAGGAGCAACACCCCGAACTCGTATTCATCACTACACCGTGGCATCTGCATGTGCCGCAAGCTGTAGAGTGTATGCGCCATCATTGTCATGTGGCTCTCGAAATCAAGGGAGGTCTCTGCCATGATGAATATGCTCCATTGGCTGAGATTGCCAACAAGGAAGGATTAAAGGTATTTCCATTGGAAAACACTCTTTTCATGCGCGAGATACTTGCCGTAAAACGTATGGCTGACGAAGGCGTACTGGGCGAGATAGTATACATGCGAGGCGGATACCGCCACGACTTGCGCGACATTTTGCTCGACGACAAAGGCGTACTCGGTGGACGCAAAGACACAGAAAGCGTGTGGCGAAGCCGTTTCTACACACACAACAATGGAGACATCTACCCCACTCATGCTCTTGGACCACTCTGCTTAATTCTCGGCATAGGCAAGAATGACCAGCTTGCATGGCTCACCTCATTTGCCACCAAGGCTGTGGGACTACGCCAACGTATGCCTGAACATGACACTACAAAGATAACTCTTGGCGACATCGTGTCCACACAAATAGAAACCAAAGGCGGAACCCTCATATCTCTTACCCACGACACCACTCTACCCCGCCCTCGCAGTCTCGACTTTGAGGTGCAAGGCTCACGTGGCATTTGGGATGGAGTGAACCGACGTATCTACATCGAAGACATGAACAACCATGAGCAATGGGAGGACGATGCTGGTTGCATCAAAAAATATGAAAGCACTTATTGGCAGCTTTGGGGCGAAGAGGCTCTCAACAACGACAGCCACCACAAAGGCATGGACTATATTATGCTTCGTGCAATAGAATTAGACCTGACTGGCAACACCCCTTACCCCGCTATACTAAGCGACCTCGCCCTGTGGACATCCGTGACAATACTGTCTGAAGAATCCATTAAAGAGCATTGTCGTGTGGCTTTTTAATTCCATGAAATATTATTAAGGGTCATATATACAAGAGATAAAAAAAGTAAGTCCGATGAACCAATACCAAATGGCTTCATCGGACTTATTTGAAATACAATCAAAGACTTATCTTACAACAACCTTTCTTGTACTGCCATCACTCATCTTTATAATATTCACTCCCTTGTGTGGTGTATTAAGTTTAGTTCCTATAGCAGAATAGCGCGCTATTTCTTTCTTGTCCAAATTGTTTTGTTTGATAGATGTTTCTCCACCTTCTGCATTACAATAGTAGTAAGTTGGAGTTATGATGTAGTAGCTCTTTTCCTGATCGTATGACATTATATCAAGAGGATACCATTCCGTGAAGTTTAATAGCACAAGTTCTTTTGTTTCCTCGTCATAAGTAAGAGTAAAATTCTTCTTTGTACTTTCCACATTATCATCTACTGTAATAATGCCTTTCTCTGCATCATAAGTATAACTACCATCCACCAAGGACACAGAAAAATCGCCATAACCATAAGTCATTAAGAAATTGTCTTCTGTGATAGCAAAACGGATAAAATATTTTCCAGTTACTGTACGGTCTGCCGCTTCTTCTGCAGTAATTTTCTCGTTTACAGGATCTGCATTCCAATCTTTAGCAAACTGCTCACAATATTCTTTCACTGAAGTGTATACATAATTACCATCCTCATCATGAGCAAAACCGTCAGGATTATCATAATCCAACAAATAACACATGCCCTTGGGATTTTCTATGTCAAATACTGTATGGGTGGTAGACCATGTATTTTGAAAATCTTTGGATGTTGGTATAATACCAGCCATTGCCGACAAACTACTTGCAAATGCTACAATTGCTGCAACCACAAATCTTTTTAGTAAACCTTTTTTCATAAGCTTTCTTTAGTTATTAGTTATTATTGTTGTCGTTTGCAAATATAACGATTTTTTCATTATACACAAAGCATAAAAATACAGAATTTCCATATATTTATACACATTGTTCTTATTTCGAACAAAAACAGTTGCTTTTAGGTTTACTTATACATATTTTTACTCTCTCGGCAGGAAAAAATAATTCTCTCGGCAGAGAGATATTTTGAGCCTATCAGAATAGGCAGAGTATCATAATAAACTAATAAAGTCATTAAGTCATCAGTCATTAAGTCATTAAGAATTTTGAAGTACTTAAAAGTACACCCTATTATATATAAGTATACATTTTTAAGTAACATTTCAGAATTATCCCAGCGCATACCATCCTACAGATTGCCGCTCATATATTATAAACACATACTTATATAAGGAATACAACTTATTTTTCTTAATGACTAAATGACTAAATGACTAATGACTAAATGACTGAACAATATATATTATCGTCATTCTATCTATACGTACTGAATGCTCCAAATTACTTCTTTGTCAAAAGATGCCAAATCTCGCGTACCCACAACACAAATGATGAGCCAACGATGATGATAACCCAGTCAATCAGTTTCAGGCCCTCAACATTGAAGAACTTTTGCACACCCGGAGTCTCAACCATTATAATCTGACCAATGAGGATTATTACAACGATAGAGAGCAACCCCTTGCAACCCTTGAAGTGCAATGCGCTGCGACCAGTCTCAAATGCACGGGCATTGAAGAGATAGAAGAAGTGGGTCATCACAAATGTCGTGAACAGCAAAGTGAGCTCATAGGTCGTCACCTCTCCCTTGGCACCCAACTGAAGGTGAAGTAGATCAGTAAGCTGGTTGACCTCTGCGTGCTGGAAGATATAAAGCATACCTATCAACATCAAGAAGAACAGACCACCTACACCCACAATCTCACGAAGCATCGGTTTGTTGAGAATGAAAGCATTACGGTCGCGTGGCTTCTCCTTCATCACACTCTCCGACGGTGGCAGAGAGGCAAGAGCCATAGCAGCAAATGTGTCCATAATGAGGTTGATCCACAACATCTGTGTCACAGTAAGCGGCGACTCTGTACCCATGAAAGCTCCGCACAGCACGAGGAAACAAGCAGTAACGTTGACTGTCAGCTGGAACAAGAGGAAACGCTGTATGTTCTGATACAACGAGCGTCCCCACATCACAGCCTTTCCAATACTGCTGAACGAGTTGTCGACAATGGTAATGTCGGAAGCCTCTTTAGCAACACTTGTGCCGTCGCCCATCGACAAGCCTACATGGGCTGCACGAAGAGCAGGAGCATCATTAGTGCCGTCACCCGTCACGGCAACAACCTGATTCTTCTTCTGCAATGTCTCAACCAAGCGTTTCTTGTCCATAGGACGAGCACGGGAAATAATCTTAAAGTCAAGAATGCGCTCCTCAAGCTCCTTATCCGACAAATCGGCAAACTCAGGACCAGTGATTATATTTCGCTCCGAATCCTTAGCGTCATCCCAAAGACCTATTTGGCGTGCTATCTCCTTAGCAGTTCCTGAGGTATCGCCAGTCACTATCTTCACGCTAATGCCTGCATCAAGACATTCCTTAACGGCAGCCGGCACGTCTTTTCTCACAGGGTCGGCAATGGCGGCAACTCCTATAAAGATGAGTTTGCTTGCAACAATCTTGTTGCCGTCAACAGCCTGGGCAGCGTCATCCACCACCTGATAGGCAAAGCCAAGAGTACGCATTGCGCGGTTCTGGTAGGCAAGCAGCTGCTTGTCAACCTCCTCCTTGCTCACCGAGGTCTCATGGCAAAGGCCAAACACAATCTCAGGAGCACCCTTCACATAAAGCACCTTCTTGCCTTTAAGAGCCACCGACTCAACAACCGTGGCCATATACTTGCGCTCTGTAGAGAACGGCACCTCGGCAATAGTCTTCACACTCTCGCGTATTGGACGATAGTCCACACCCTGCTTGTTAAGCCAAATAAGCAACGCTCCCTCTGTAGGGTTGCCCAATATCTGTGGTTTCTCCTTGTCGGAGAAGTCAATGGATGCGGTAGAGTTCACGGCTATTCCCTCGCCAAGAATCTCCTTGGGAGTGTCGCCATACTGTTTCATCTCGTCAACACTCATAAGGTTCTGCGTCAGCGTACCCGTCTTGTCAGTACAGATAACAGTGGTAGCTCCCATCGTCTCGCAAGCATGCATCTTTCTCACAAGGTTGTTGGTCTTGAGCATACGACGCATACTGTAAGCCAAACTCAAGGTCACGGCCATAGGCAAACCCTCTGGCACAGCCACAACAATAAGCGTAACGGCTATCATCAATGTCTGAAGCACATAGGCTATGAACGGAGCTATCTGCTCGAAAGATCCGAAGATGTCGGTGCCATTATTAACAAAGTACATAACAATACGGCCCACAACAATCAAGGCAGCGAAAGCATAACTTGCCTTTGTAATCAATTTGCCCAGACCGTCAAGCTGCTCATTGAGCGGAGTCTTCACGCTGTTGTCAATCTGTACAGCCTCAAACACCTTGCCCTGCTCTGTCTTGTCGCCTACAGCAAACACACGGCAGATGCCATGACCCTCCATCACCTTTGTGCCTTTCATCACATGGTTGGTGGGATAAGTGGCAGCCTTGTCGAAGTCTTTCTCGTAAATGCTCTTAAGGCACATTGGCTCTCCCGTGAGTGTCGACTCATCCATGTGCAAGGAAGTAGACTCCAAGAGTTCGCTGTCGGCTGGCACCTCGCCACCAGTATTCAGCACCACAATGTCGCCTACTACGATATCCTTGCGTTGGATTTGCGTAGTGTTGCTATTGCGTATCACCTCTACAGCCTCATCGTCGTTCACCTGGTTGAGGATACTAAACTCCTTGTCGGCCTGCAACTCAAAGTAGAAGGCAAGTCCTGTGGCAAGCAATATGGCCACAAAAATTCCTACTGGCTCAAAGAACACAGCGACACCTTTTCCGAGTCCGAAATACTCATAGCATGAGATGCCTATCGACAAAGCACCCGCAATCAAGAGAATGATGATAAGAGGGTCGCCAAACTTCTCCAGGTATTGTTTCCAAAGTGGTTCTTTCTCAGGCGGTGTCAACACGTTGGCACCATTCTTACTGCGGCTTTCGAGCACTTGGGTGTCGGTCAAGCCTGTGTAATGATGTTTCTGTTCCATTTATTGTCTTATCTTTTGTGAATACAACCATTGGTAACGGGTATAAATCTACAGGTGGCAGTGGAAGTTGCTCACTATCCACCACACCCCATAGTATAAACACCTTACAAAATTATTTTTACAGTGCAAAATTATCATTTTTTTCTGAAATATCTCATGTCACACCAATATTGCAAGTGATGTTGCCTAAAAGTGTCAATCTATGGTTGCAACCTTACAACACCGATATTCCTTGCCAAAAGTCCGATTCTGCAAGAGGCGTGATTTCGCTATTCGGACCACTGCTGCAACAGCACAAGTCGGGCGAGATGCCCACACTATAGTTGCCATAGAAGTTGCGCTGAACCACATAATCGGTGGCATGATGCAACACGTCGCCCAATTTGAGTATTTGCCTTTTCAGCAGACTGATCATGGGCAACCGTATCTCCGATACTTCAAGATTGGGTGCAGAGCTTTCATCACCACCAAGCATGCTGTATATCATCTTGTATTTAGCCTGAATGGCATCCATACGCTTCCTGTACCGCTCCATATGCTTATGCGATTTGGGCTTGTTGAAGTTTATGCCCCCACTTGGTGATTCGAGCAGGAACAAGGCATACAATGCTTTCTCCCTTCGGTGTATCTTCTCTATAGCCACATCGGCATCTGGAAAATAGATACGCTCGTTGAAAGTGTCCACCACCACACGGCTTTGCACTCCCTTCCTAAGCATCAGGATGTCGAATATCTGCTTGTAGAAACCTTTATACACAAAGCGTCCTTTCTCGTCCTTAAGATAATTCAACTGATAATTGTGATAAGTCTCCGCGAACAAGTCCAGCAACTTCCTTACGCTTCCCAGCACGTTGTTGTCAATCTCCACAAGAAGGAAGTTGGTTGTAAGCTCATTGTCCACCAACGAGTCGCCTATCTTCAGCATCAACGACGGGGCAACGGTTGAGAGTTCGTTGATGTTAAGCTTCACCGACAACTGCTCCTTGCAGAATCGCTCGGTTGACAGACTGCGCAGCTGACTTATAATAAGGTGTAACCGCTCCTCGCCCACCTTGGGATAAAGAAACCCTGCTATCTGGAAAAGGTCGGCCTCGGATATGCTTCTGTAGTGCTCGGCTATCTTAGGCAGATAGACAAAGTCGAAGCCCGACAAGCGTATCTCGGCACTTATCTCGCGGTAGCAACGGTTGATTTGCTCATTGATGTTATTGTCGAACTCGCTCTCTACATACAGTATCTGCGTGGCCTCAAAATGCAAGCTCGACGCATCGACGGAGACAACGGACACTTGGCTCACGGTGTTCACAGTAAGACATTTTCTTATAGCAAGAATAAGCAACGCTTCCTCGCGGGCACAGAAATCATCCGACATCACCATCTTGTTGAAGTCCTCAAGAAGGCCATGCCTTAAGCTCTGGTCGGAATTGGACAGTTCGTTGAATGCCTGCGACAATGACAACGATGCCGCCCTCACCTCGTCTTCTTTCTTTATGCCGTATTTGCTGCGCAAGGTTTCAAGAAATCTTATCTCCCTTGTGTCTAATATGCCGTCTGCCTCAATCAAATCGGTTACGATTCGCATGATGCTGGCTCTTTCTGATTGCCTCATAATGCTATTGATATGGATTTGGCATTAAAGATAGCAAAAAGAAAACAAACGAAAGACTCTTATTGGGATTTTTAGACTGTGGCAAGTAAAAATAACTATTATTTCACAATATATAATATATGGTCAACCGATTGGTGTACGTCAGCAGGCAGACGGCAACAACATAATATCAAAATATGTTAACGTTGTTAATAAAACAACCTCTAATTCGTTATACGAATATAACGAAACAAAAATATATAAATATAAAACCATAAGCTTATGAAAAACTTACTTAAGAAACTCCTCTTTGTGATGGTGTTCTGCCTTGTGCAGTCGGCACTTTGCCACGCCGACACATTCAAGGGAAAGATTGTAAACGCCGAGACAGGCGAGATTCTCATCGGAGCAAACATATTCAGCGAGGTGAATCCTCAGCCAGGATGGTCGTGTCAGAATCAGACTGAGACCGACAGCACCGGTTGCTTCTATCTCAACAGTAGATGGGAAGGACGCATCATGTTCAAGTTCAGCATGATCGGATATAGAAATTTCCGCAAGGTGGATTATTCTTACGGCAAAGAGGTGAATGACACTACCGACCTTGGCATCATCAAGCTGCAGCCTACTGCCCTAATGCTTAAGGAGGTGGAGATTACGGCAAAGATGCCGCGCATCACTATGGCGGGCGACACCATCGTGTTCAATCCTGAGGCTTTCAAACTGAAGGAAGGAGCACGCCTCGACGAACTCATCAAAAAGTTGCCGGGAGTGGAGAACCGCGACGGCAAACTCTACTGGAACAACAAGCCAATACGTTTGATGATGAATGGCAAGGATTTGTTTGGCGGTGACCAGATTATAGGCCAACTGCCTGCCGAAGTGGCCAACAAGCTAAAGCTCTACGACCATAAGTCGGAACTGGCTCGCCATACTGGCAAAGACGAAGGCGAGGAGGACCATGTGCTCGACATTCAGGTGAAACCTGGTTTCCTCGACAAATGGTATGGCACTGTTGAAGCACAATACCAAACAAAAAAACGCTACATGTTCGACATTACGGCAAGCCGACTCAGCGACCACGATCCACAGATGGTTTATGCACAGGCCAACAATGCCAACCGCTATATCGACAGAACCATGAGCTATTCAATGAACCGAAATATAGATGGCGACGGCAAGAGCCAATATGGATCGTACAACTATCAGCACAACTGGAAGACCAAGGGTGCAAGCGACTACTCCACCAACCGATGGAACATAAGCGCAAACATGGGACATAGTGATGGTTGGAACACTATTGGACAGTCGACCGAAACCTTCTTCCCCAACAAGGAACACACGTTTGCCGTGTCGAACAACTACCGCTACAGCCACAAGCTCGCCCCACAGATAGAGACCCAACTCTTCGCCTACACCGACTCGGTGAACACTATACAAGTGAACGTGAAGGCAACCTACGAGAAGAGCAGCAACAGCAACGAGGACAAGGGTGCATCGTATGGCTACGACCAAAACAATTTCAAATACCACTCGCTTGCAGACGCTTTTGCCGCCAAGCCTGGCGATGCGCTCTACGAACGACTCATCACCCGCAACAACAACTATCAGTCGAGCGACCAGCAGACACGTGGCTTAAACATTGATTACACGTGGAAGCACTTCATCGGCAAGAAAGGCTCGTTCTCCATCCAAGGCTACACCTATATTAATGGAGCCAACGAGGACACACACATCAACCGCGACCTGGAATATCTGCGCGAAAAGCGTAGCGAGAAGGTATGGCAGTTCTACGACCGAAGCAACCATGAGCTTAGCACTCAACTTGGCGCATCGTTAGACTATTGGCTGGGCAAGAATGTGTATGTCAACATTCTTGACAACGTGACCTACTCACGCACACGCACCATGCGCAACTTCTTCACCGACAACAACGAGCAGAACGTGATGGGTGGCATTCCTACCACACTCGACCAGGCAAATGCCATGAGCAACCTCATGCACAAGTGGGTGAACAGATTCACACTGAAGTCGACCATCACCCCAGTGAAGGCGTTGATGATTATGCCTAAGCTCAACTGGAATGTCTACCGCGAGAAGGCCGACTACCGATATGGACTGCTCGACACAACTGCCGTGCGCACAAGCCATACCTATGAGCCGTCGATATTCCTAAAGTGGAAGATGAGCCGTGTGCGCAATATGGACATCTCGTTTGCCTACAACACCTCTGTGCCCGACTTCATCAGCACGCTCGGCTATCGCGACACTACCGACCCGCTGTCTGTATCAACCGGCAACCCATTGCTGCACAAGTCGCACAGCCACACCACTACCTACAACTACCACCGCATGTGGCTGCGCAAGCAGATTGTGCTGGGACTGAACGTTTCCTACAACAAAGACATCAACCCTATAGCCACACTCTACCGCTACAACTCCACAACTGGCGCATATGAATCTAAACCCATGAACGTGAAAGGTGGCGACATGTGGAAATTCGGATTCAACTACGACCAAGGCATTGGCGTATACTTCCGACTGATGAACAAATTCAAAGTGCTCACATCCAAGTCGTATGGATTCCTTACTATCGTCGACAACAACGACCCTAACTCCGTGCCCGACCTCAATCTGCAGAAACGTCTTGGCATTGACGAGAATATGGAGCTGTCGTATGAGGCGGAGAAAGTGCAACTTACCCTATTCAACGACTTGCAGTGGAGCCGCTACCGCTACGACGACAACACCTACAACAGCAGTCCGTTGTACAACAGCTTAGGAATAAGTGCCACGCTCAAGCTCTCGCCATTCGAAATGTACATACGTCTGTCCGACGACTTCCGCAAGGGCTATGCCACATCCGAGATGAACGGACACAAACTGATGTCGATGGCAAGTATCAGCTACGGTTTCTGCAAAAATAAATGCCGACTGTCGCTGTTTGTAGACGATATCTTCAACAATGATATCTGGTACGACAGCAACTACTCGGCATTCCAGCGCACCGAAACTTCGACAAACTACATACATCACTATGCAAACCTGACGTTCTCGTATAGATTCGACGCGAAAGCTAAGAAGAAATAATTCTGATTAATACGCCTCGCGGTATTTATTCTCGTCCTTGTCCTGAAGCATCGACAGATAACTCTGATATCGCGAGGCGGATATGTAATGCTCCTCAACAGCCTTCAACACAGCGCAACCAGGCTCATGAGTGTGGGTGCAGTTGTTGAAGCGGCAGTCCTTAGAGAAATGGAATATGTCCTTGAAATAGCTTGTCAGCTCTTCAGGCTCTATGTCGAACGTGCCGAAACCCTTTATTCCAGGAGTGTCTATCAGGTAGCCCCCTTGTGGCAATTCAAGCATCTCTGAGAAAGTAGTGGTGTGCATACCCGTGTTATGGGCATCGGATATTGACGATGTGCGCAGGTTGGCACCAGGCAGAATATGATTGATGAATGTCGACTTGCCCACTCCACTGTTGCCGCTCAGGAGCGTTATCTTGTCCTTAAGCATTGGTTTTATATCGTCCATGCCAAGTCCTGTGGTGGCAGAAACAGCCACACACTTGTATCCTACCGTCTCATAAAGCTTCATCATCATCTCTTGATAATGGCGTTCCTCGTCAGAGAGAATGTCGGTCTTGTTGAATACAAGTACCGTAGGCACACTGTATGCCTCTGCAGTAGCGAGGAATCGGTCGATGAATATAGTACTTGTCTGTGGATAGTTGACCGTGACAATGAGGAAGGCCTGATCGACATTGGCGGCAATGATATGGCTCTGCTTGCTCAGGTTTTGCGACTTGCGTATGATATAGTTGCGTCGGTCGCAGATGGCAGTAATGAATGCTGTACCCTCCTGATTGCGCACTATCTCCACATTGTCTCCCACAGCAACAGGGTTGGTGCTGCGTATTCCCTTAAGTCGGAAATTGCCCTTAATCTTGCAGTCAACCGTGACTCCATCGGTGGTACGCACAGTATACCAACTGCCGGTGTTCTTGATTACTAATCCTTGCATCCTTATCCTTTTTTATATAAAATACAAAAAGGTAAAAGAGTAAAGCCCTTTTACCTTTTGTATTCCTAATTATACTGTCATAATCTCCTTCTGCTTAGCGGCAAGCAGATCATCAACCTTCTTCACAAACTTGTCGTGAATCTTCTGAAGCTCATTCTCGGCATCCTTCTCAAGGTCCTCAGAGAGTCCGTCCTTGATAGCCTTCTTAAGCTTGTCCTTAGTATCCTGGCGTGCGTTGCGGATTTCCACCTTAGTGCGCTCGCCAATCTTGTTGCATTGCTTCACGAGTTCTTTACGACGCTCCTCAGTAGGCTGAGGAATGCCAAGGCGGATAATCTCGCCATTGTTCTCTGGAGTGATGCCCACATCGCTGTCCATAATAGCCTTTTCGATTTCGCGTATCTGCTTCTTGTCAAAAGGACGAATGGCAATAGTGCGTGGGTCGGGCACTGTAACGTTGGCAACCTGGTTCAATGGCACCATCGAACCCCATGAGCTAACTCGCACACCATCGAGAATAGCCACATTAGCGCGTCCGGCACGGATGCGTGCAAGCTGCTCTTCCAAGTACATTGCACCCATCTCCATGCGCTCCTCTGCGCTGCTCAATGTTTCTTTTACGTCTATCATAATTAATATAGTATTAGTTTCGAATTTGTTTTTATGATATTCACTTTGCAAATTTAATGAAAATACTTGAAATTGCGAATAATCAAAGGCAAAATACATTACAAAGTTTGTACTTTTAAAATAAATTGGATAAATTTGTAGCCAGAATATAAATCTTAAATCTACAAAGAATCAAAAAAACGAAAAAAAATGGGAAAATATTCCAAACATATTGCTCTTCCTGCTTTGGCTCTGATGATGCTCTCTGGCGTTGCCAATGCCGAGAACATACTGCTTTTTCTTATAGCAAAGAGGGAGTGAGCGGAGTGAGCCGCAACTTCCATAGCTGGGGACGTAAGTATAAACTGATGAACGGCAACCGCGAGCGCAAGGTTCTGCTTAACTCTTGGGAGGGCGTATACCTCAACATCAAGGAGCCAGAAATGGCGCAGATGATGGCAGATATCAAGTCGATGGGTGGAGAACTCTTCGTTATGGACGACGGATGGTTTGGTGATAAATACAAACGCAACATCGACAACTGTGCGCTTGGCGACTGGGTGGTTGATAAGGAAAAGCTGCCCAATGGATGTGACACAATGGCAAAATAGTGCTAATCATGTTAAATGATTTGTAATACCTTTGCAATCGAAAAATAAACAATAATAATTGATTGTAGTAGTTAGAAAAATCCCCGTCACTTTTGCAAGTGGCGGGGATTATTTCATTTCATGCAATATGTCTTAATTACAATCCACAACGCCTCATCTCTGCGTCTACCATGTTTGTAAGTTCCACAAACTGCTGCACAGAGAGTTGCTCTGGGCGTTTGGTCATGATGTCCTGGGCATAGAACTCAGCCGAAGCTGATGAACCGAATATCTGTCTCAACGACACTCTCAACATCTTGCGACGCTGATTGAACACGGTCTTGACAACACGCTTGAACAGTCGCTCGTCGCAGCCAAGGTCCATCACCTCATTGCGTGTCATGCGTATCACGGCACTCTTCACCTTTGGAGGCGGGTTGAACACAGTCTCGTCTACAGTAAAGAGATACTCCACATCATACCATGCCTGAATGAGCACCGACAGAATGCCGTAAGCCTTGTTGCCCGGAGCCGACGCTATGCGAAGAGCCACCTCACGCTGAATCATGCCCGTGCAGCAAGGAATGAGTTCCTTATAGTCGAGCATCTTAAAGAATATCTGCGACGAGATGTCGTAGGGATAGTTGCCTGTGAGCACAAACTGCTTGCCATCGAATATGTTGTTGAGGTCCATACGCAGAAAGTCCTCGCCTATGATATTCTCACGCAATGTCGGGAACTTCTCATTGAGATAAGCCACCGACTCCTTGTCTATCTCCACAGCCTTCACTGGTCGTGGCTTTGTCACGAGGAACTGTGTCATAACACCCATGCCCGGTCCTATCTCCAGCACCGGAATGTCGGGACATGCGTCTACAGTATCGGCTATAGCCTTGGCAATGCCAAGATCGGTAAGGAAGTGTTGTCCGAGATTTTTCTTTGGTCTTACGGATTTTATCATTCGTTGTATTTTATTGTTTTGAGAATTTACTCTGCTGCCTCCTGGCGGTCGTCTACATTGTCACCCATTGTAGGAGCGAGTGTAGCCTCGAAATCAGTGATGCCGTTGTTTACGAGGATGTTGTACCACTGGATAAGCTTCTTGATGTCAGAGTCGTGAACACGGTCGCGGTCGTAAGCAGGAAGCACTTCTGCAAAGAAAGCGTGAAGCTCATCGGCTGAGCACTTCTTGTAGTTGAGTGAGCATTCCTTCGACTGCTCCTTCTCGCCAAGGCTCTTCAACACCTGCCACAATGGAATGTCCTCTGCGTCAGTATACATTGCGATATCAGCAAGTGATGTCACACGGTCTGAAGCGAAAGCTGGCAGACGGCGGTGTGTTGCGTCGATTGCTTCTACTATGAGGTTCATCTTACCGCGAGACACGAGTTTGTAGAGTCCCGGTTTTCCTGCTATTGAAAGAATTGTTTCCATTTTTCTTTAATTATTAATTATTATTTATTACTTGTTTATTATCTTTTCTTATTTGCATTGTGCCAACACTTGGTCTATCTGCTGGCTTAAGTCGCTCTCACCATCGTTTATTATCACGAAGTCGCTGCGCTTCTGCATTTCCTCCTGTGGCATCTGCACGTCTATCCATTCGGCTGCCTTGTCGGCTGTGATATTGTCACGACTCATAATGCGTTTTATCCGCACATCACGAGGAGCCGTCACACACACCACTTTGTCGAAGTTCACTCTCTTGTCGAACCCACTCTCAAAGAGTATTGCACTCTCAAGCCATTCCTTGCCCGAAGCCAAGTAGTCGCGGGCCACAGCCGGATGCACCACCTCATTTAGCGAGAGTTTGTTGTCCTCGCTGGCAAGAAGATATTCCGCAAGCACACGTTTCTGCAACTGTCCATCTGCTGCGCACACCTCTTTGCCCACAAGCAGGCTAATCTCTTGTTGCAGCTCTGCCGATGTGCGCATAAGCCGCTTTGCAGCCGCATCGCAGTCATAAACCCCGATGCCGCGTTCAGCAAGCAGTCTGCACACATAACTCTTGCCCGAACCTATGCCTCCTGTTATTGCTATCTTCATTCAGTTGCCTCCACTTTATTATATATATATAACATTCTACTGATGTTCTATCAGATAGTCCACCTGATTAATTTGCAAACGAGCGTTGCGCACTCCATGCGGACTCGACTTGAGATAAAGGTTGCACTTGTCTGTAGGATGCTGCATAATCTCGTTGTAGTCTACCACCACCGTAAACTGTTCGGCACTGACATTTCTGAACATGCTTGCTCCCACAGTGAAGTTCACCTTGACACGCGAGGGGAATGTGCGCAGCATCTTTCCTTCAGGCATGTTTATGGCTTTCACTGCCACATCAATGCTTTCCTCCGTGAGGATATCAGGATAAAGACCTATACGCACCTCTTTAGGCACCACCTTCACTCCCTTCATCTTCTCCAATGCCACCGTGCGGATTACTGTATCACCGAAGTTCACTATGTTGATTGGCACAGTCTTCACATAACGCAACGAGTCAAGAACTCGCTTTGAGGCATACACCGTCACCACGTCAGGCCAAAACCTTGTACGGGCCAAATAGTACGAGCGTCCCGGAACTACATTTCCCGACATACGCACAGGCAACTGCTTCGACACACCGTAGTTGAAATAGAAGTCAAGATGGTCGGGCTTCACTTGAAGTACCTTCGAGGCTCCCGTAAACTTCTGACTTGCCATCTTAAGCAAGTCAGCCGTTGGTACAATGCCGTAGCCAGTCTGACGGTTGGCATAGGTGGCATAGTTGATACTCACGGGAACGATGCGGTCGCCATAGATATAAGTGGCAAGAGCAAAACCCTTGTCGCGCACAGTCACGCGCACAGTATCCTCCATATCGCTTGTCATCACCACATTCTTTGGCACATTGACAAGGCGCACGGGCACACAGATTTCTTGTTCAAACGTCTCGTTGAGCGTCATCACCAACCAGAAGGTGCCGCTCAAGAAGAGAAAGAACAAAAAAATCAGAAACTCCTTGTTCACTGAACTGAACAAGAAGTTCCTGACAACTCTGTATATTTTCGTCAAGCGATTTTCCATCCAAACGACTTATAAATGGCCTAAGCCTTATTTCTGAGGCTGTGAGGCTGAGTCGGCGAACACACCGCTCTTGTCTACAGAAACCACGACACCGCGTGCAATCTCCACTTCTACCACACCTGCAGCAAGATCTACACGGCGTACAGTAGCGTGTATGCCACCACCGAGAACAACCTTGTCGCCCTCTTTCAGTGCGTTCTGGAACTCACGGATTTTCTTCTGCTGTTTCTGCTGTGGACGAATCATGAAGAAATACATGATAGCAAGGATTGCCACCATCATTATCAACATGCCATATCCACCACCCTGTGCTGCCTGGGCAGCAAGTAACATTACGTTCATTTAGTTATTAATTATTTGATTATTGATTTTCTGTTTCTGTATCTTCTTCAGCCTGTCTTGCCTGCTCCTCAGCCTGGGCTGCATAGCGCGAGCGCAACACTTCGCCTTCCTCAATAGCCTGCTGTGCGCGGTTAAGGCGTGGAGTAGAATAACGTCCCGAGCCTTGACGACGCTGCGGACGGTCCTCTATAGTCTTCATCAGCTTGCCTGTAGACACGAGATAACGTGCTATAGCGTCAAGCATACCGTTGATGTAGCCGCCCGACTTGGGAGTTGAGTAGAGCTTTGCAAGGTCCACATACTCGTTGATGGTCACACTGATTGGAATGTTTGGGAATGTGAGCATCTCGGCAATAGCGATCTGCATGATTACCACGTCCATATACGCAAGACGCGAGAAATCCCAGTTGCGCGAAGTCTCACTCATATAGCGCTGATACAGGTCGGCGTTGAGAATAGTTGCACGGAACAGTTTCTGTGCGAAATCCTTATCCTCCTGATCCTTGTATTCGGGCAACAGTTCCTGCTTAGCCTTGTTCTTCGGGTCGAAACGCTTGATGGTCTTCAATACGAATGTGTCAACCACCTCCTTGTCGTCATTCCAATAGAGACTCTGTTCCTCAAGCAATGCGTCAAGGTCTTCGTTTTCCTGTATGAGCTGTCGGTACAGCTTGCGCCATACTTCGCGGTCGGCTTCATACGAGTCGTCAGTGTCAGCCATATAGTCAGCATAAGTATTGCTCTGCTCCACCTGGTTGCACAGACCGCGCACAAACTCTATACTTTCATCCCACGACTGCTTCTGTGTCTCGGCAAAGTCAATGAGCTGTTTGTTTTCCTCAAGCTGCATGGCAAATTTGTTGTAAGCGAATTTCTGTGAAGGCATTTCCGTGCCCTCGCGCAATGCACGCTGCGAAGCCAATTCCACACGGCGACGCTCTTCCTTAGTCACTGCTACGATGAGTTCCAATAGGTAGTTGTACAAGTCGTATGCCTTCGACAAGCTAAAGAGCAGTTCCTTTTCAGCACTGTCCATTAGTTTGTTGCCGTTCTGATAGTAAGCGTAGGTTAACTGAACTATCTTAATTCTTATCAATTCGCGATTAATCATTCTTTTATAATATTATATAATATATCTCTATTTTCTTGTTCGCTTTGCTTTACGCACTGCAAAAATATACAAAAACAAGGGAACTACCAAAAAAAGAAAGAGATATTAAATAAAAACCAACTAAATATCAATATTTTTACTGTTATTTTTGCTCATTCCACATAAAATCAGTAACTTTGCACCGCTTTTTTGAGCACATCTATACAGATATACAGAATTTGCGAAAATTCAATGATTCTCGTGTGATGGCGAATTAAGGCATAAACATTTCATTTATTCAACTTAATTTAGAGTAACACAATTATGAAAGAGATTAACGTAACAGGTCAGAAGCGTGAGAACCTTGGTAAGAAAGCTTCTAAATCATTGCGTAAGGAAGGCCTCGTACCTTGTAACATCTACGGTATCGCACAGGAAGACGGCAAGCCAGTAGCTAAGTCATTCGCTGTTCCTATGACTGAGCTCCGCAAGGTTATCTACACTCCCCACATCTATGTCATCAACCTCATCATCGACGGCGAGTCTCACACAGCTATCCTCAAGGAAATTCAGTTCCACCCGGTAACTGACGCTGTTCTTCACGTAGACTTCCTCGAGGTTAACGACCAGAAGCCTATCACTATCGGTATTCCTGTTAAGCTCACAGGTCTTGCACAGGGTGTACGCGACGGTGGTCGTATGAACCTCTCTATCCGTAAGATCGAAGTTACCGCTCCTTACCAGCAGATTCCTGAGCACCTCGACATCGACGTTACAGCGCTCAAGATTGGCAAGAGCATCAAGGTTGGCGAACTGAGCTTCGAGGGCCTCGAGATTGCTACTGGCAAGGATGTCATCGTATGCTCTATCAAGATGACACGTGCCGCTATGTCTGCTGCAGCCAACGCACAGGCTTAATCAATAGCACATTAGCACAAAAAATAAGAAAAGCGCACCGTCATTTGACGAGTGCGCTTTTTTTTAATTAATTATCAATAACAAATTAATAATTCACATTGTGGACAAATTCTTAATAGTTGGCCTCGGCAATCCCGGCGACGAATACGACCGCACACGCCACAACACTGGCTTTATGGTGGTGGATGAGTTTGCCAAGTCGGTAGGTGCCACATTCCAGGACAAACGCTACGGCTTTGTGGCTGAGACATCAATCAAGGGTCGCAAGGTATTCATCCTCAAGCCCACTACATATATGAACCTCAGCGGCAACGCTGTGCGCTATTGGCTGCAGAAGGAGAACATCGACCAGGAACGTATGCTTGTCATTGTCGACGACCTCTCGATTCCTCTTGGCGATTTCCGCCTTAAAGGCAATGGTTCCAACGGTGGCCACAACGGCCTTGGCAACATCCAGCAGCTTATTGGCCAGCAGTATGCTCGCCTGCGCATGGGTATTGGTGCCGACTTTGCCAAGGGTCAGCAGGTTGATTGGGTACTCGGCAAGTACGACGAGGAGGACATGAAGACTCTTCAGCCTTCTATCGACCAGGCTGTGGAGATTATCAAAAGTTTTGTGCTCGCAGGACTGAACATCACTATGAACCAGTTCAACAAATTGGGCAAGAAGGCTAAAAAACAATAACGCTTATGGCAGAAGTAGCACGTATAGACAAATGGCTGTGGGCAGCACGCATCTTCAAGACACGCTCCATAGCAGCCGACGCCTGCAAGAATGGTCGTGTGACTATAAACAATGTCAACGTTAAACCGAGCCACACGGTTAAGGCAGGCGAGGTGGTCAGCGTAAAGAAGCCGCCCATCACCTACTCATTCAAGATTCTCAAGACCATTGAGCAACGCGTGGGTGCCAAGCTCATTCCTGAAATCTACGAGAATGTGACTGACGCCAAGCAATACGAGTTGCTTGAGATGAGCCGCATCAGCGGTTTTGTCGACCGAGCTCGTGGCACTGGTCGTCCTACAAAGAAGGAACGCCGCGCTCTCGATGCCTTTGTCGACCCTGCAATGTTCGGGTTTGACGACGACGATTTCGACGAAGAACCATAAAAGACTAAAAGGTCGAGCCATGTCAGCTCGACCTTTTCTTTATATAGCAATCAACTATAAATACTATCTTTATGGCAACTTCGGATACTTGCTAAAGTCGGGCTTGCGCTTTTCCAGGAACGCACGTCCACCCTCCTGAGCCTCATCAAGCATGTAATAAAGCATTGTGGCGTCGCCTGCAAGCTCCTGAATGCCAGCCTGTCCGTCAAGCTCGGCATTAAGTCCTGCCTTTATCATGCGCAAGGCAAGTGGCGAACGCTCCATCATTGTCTCAGCCCACTCCACACATGTATCCTCAAGCTGGTCGAAAGACACCACCTTGTTAACCATTCCCATTCGCTCTGCCTCAGCAGCCGAGTACTGTCTGCACATAAACCATATCTCGCGTGCCTTCTTCTGGCCAACAATGCGTGCCAGATAACTAGCACCGAAACCAGCATCAAACGATCCCACCTTCGGACCCGTCTGACCGAAGATGGCATTCTCACTCGCAATAGTCAGGTCACACATAAGGTGCAGCACATGGCCGCCACCTATTGCATATCCATTCACCATAGCTATCACAGGCTTAGGCAACGAGCGTATCTGCTTCTGCACATCAAGCACATTAAGGCGTGGCACACCGTCCTCACCTACATAACCGCCACGACCCTTCACGTGCATATCGCCACCAGAGCAGAATGCCTTGTCGCCAGCTCCAGTGAGTATCACCACACTTATGCGCTGTGCTTCGCGACACCATGCAAACGCCTGCGACATCTCCCATGTTGTGAGCGGAGTGAACGCGTTGCGGTAGCGTGGGCGGTTGATAGTTATTTTTGCAATACCGTTGAATTCCTCAAAGAGGATTTCCTTAAAGTCAAATCCCTTGACGGGAGTCCATTTTCTTGTTTCCATTCCTTTTCTGTTAATATCCGCAAAGATAATAATATTAGCAGACATTCTGCCATAAATTCCACAAATTCTGTTGCCTCTTACTTTCTGAATCGCTTCGAGACAGCTGAATAGCCGCAGCGTTGGCACAATGGCTCCACTGCCGTATGGTTGCTGAAACCACCGTATATGGCTTTGGCACGTGGCAATGCGAGGATATGCTCCATGCTCTGTTCATACAGGTTGCCTAATGCCATGTCGCCGTCATGGTCTAAGCAGCATGGCACCACCGTTCCGTCTGCAAGCACACCTATCTGGTTGCGCAATGCATAGCAGAACACTTCCTCCTCATCCTTGGCATCATGTTCCAGGTCGGGCCATTCAAACATACTGTCATTCTCAACATACAGGTTCTCGGCAAGTTTCCATCCATCATACCTCTGCGTCCATGGGCGTGGCTGATATCCAGCAATCATATTCAGTATTGACTCATTCATACTGTTATGTCCGCCTTCGTTCCAAAGTCTTAAAACAACAATACATCCCCTGCATGCGGCCTCCTTGGCAAAAACCATCACCTCCTCTATATATTTCGCGAGATTATCCTTGCCGTTGCCCTCATGCGAGTGAAGCGATATCTGCAACTTATGAGGCAGCGCTTCCAGCATATCCGTGCGTTTCGACAATAAGGTGCCGTTGGTTGTAAGCACAGGCACAAACCCCTTCTCGCGTGCCATCATCATAAACTCTGGCAGCATAGGATGAAGAAAAGGCTCTCCCATAAGGTGGAAATAAAGAAACCTGACCTCCCCAGTGAGCCTGGTGGTCAACATGTCAAACTCTTCCAATGTCATCGTATGCTTCGCGCGTGTTGTCTTTGGGCAAAACACACAATTGAGATTACAAACATTCGTTATTTCAAGATAGCATCTGGTTATCATATCCTTTTCTTTGCATATCTTACAAAGATAATAATTTAGCCTGTATTAACAAAGAATATGCGACAAAAAATATGAGCGTTTTTTATACGATTTCTTCCTTTATGCTCTCCACGATATACTTCACGTCATCAATGCTTACGCAGATGTATTCCAGACTGATTTTGGATAACGCCTACAACTTATGGGTATGATACTGCGTATTGCCTCAAGTCGCATTGTGGGGTAAGGGGATATTGTAGGCCGCAAGCGGGGTTTCAGTTCAAATCATCAAATTCAGTAATGAGAGGATGTGTACACGCAAGAAGGACGTTGAAAGGCTTAATTGCGGATTTG
>DAVZIG010000028.1:0-22023 GCA_052273435.1 Prevotella sp. | reverse complement strand
GAAGAGCATCAAGAGATATCTTTACAAATAAAAAAAAACACCTCATATCAAAAACAACTACAATGAAGGAGATACCGAGTTTTATTTCTCTTATAGAGAAGAGCATCATCGACAATTGGGACAAGGATGCTCTCACCGATTTCAAGGGTGCTACCTTGCAATACCACGACGTGGCGCGCAAGATAGAGAAGCTGCACATCATGTTTGAGAGCAGCGGGGTGGTGAAGGGCGACAAAATTGCCCTTTGCGGACGAAACAGCGCAAGCTGGGCTGTGGCTTTCCTTGCCACTCTCACCTATGGTGCCGTGGCAGTGCCTATCCTGCACGAGTTCACCGCCGACCAGATACACAACATCGTCAACCACAGCGAGGCAAAGCTGCTCTTCGTGGGTGACTATGTAGCCACTATCATCGACCAGACCAAGATGCCCGACCTTGAGGGCATCATCTATATCCCCGACTACTCGCTCGTGGTGTCGCGCACCGACAAGCTGACTTATGCCCGCGAGCACCTCAACGAGATGTTCGGCAAGAAGTATCCCAAGTATTTCCGCAAGGAGCACGTGAGCTATTGCAATGAGCAGGATCCTGAGGAACTTGCCATTATCAACTACACTAGCGGTACAACCGGTTTCTCCAAGGGTGTGATGATTCCCTACCGCGCCATGTGGAGCAACTACGACTTTGCCGTGGGTGTAATCGGCAAGAAGGTGAAGAAGGGCGACAACGTCATCAGTATCCTGCCTATGGCCCATATGTACGGCATGGCATTTGAGTTTCTGTTCGAGTTCCTCTACGGTTGCCACGTCTTCTACCTCACACGTGTGCCGTCGCCAGCCATCATCGCTGCCGCATTCGCCGAGGTGAAGCCGGCCATCATCATCGCTGTGCCCCTCGTAATTGAGAAGATAATCCGCAAGAAGGTGTTCCCAAAGATACAGAATAACCGCATGCGCCTGCTCCTGAACATGCCTATCGTGAGCAAGAAGGTGAATGAGAAGATACGCGAGCAGGTGGTGAACGCATTTGGTGGCAACTTCTATGAGATTATCGTTGGCGGAGCTGCCTTCAACCAGGAGGTGGAGCAGTTCCTCAAGCGCATCGAGTTCCCCTATACCGTGGGCTATGGTGCCACGGAGTGTGCCCCTATCATCTGCTATGCCGACTACCAAGAGTTTGTGGCTGGCTCATGTGGCAAGCCTGTGGTTCATATGGAGGTGAAAATCGACTCTCCCGATCCCGAGAATGTGCCTGGCGAGATTCTTGCGCGTGGCCTGAACGTGATGCTCGGCTACTACAAGAACGAGGAGGCTACCGCACAGACGCTCGACGCCGAGGGATGGTACCATACGGGCGACCTCGGACTCATGGACAGCGAGGGCAACGTATTCATCAAGGGACGCTCTAAGAACATGCTCTTGGGCGCATCGGGACAGAACATCTATCCCGAGGAGATTGAGGACAAGCTCAACTCGCTCGCCATGGTCAACGAGTGTGTGGTTGTGCAGCGCGGCGAGAAACTCGTAGGCTTGGTTTATCCCGACTTTGACGAGGCTGCCACAATGCGCCTCAACGATTCCGACCTGGAGAAGATAATGGAGGAGAACCGCCAGGAGCTCAATGCCACACAGCCGCCCTACTGCCGTCTGTCGGCAATAGAAATAGTGCGCGAGGAGTTTGAGAAAACTCCTAAGAAGAGCATCAAGAGATACTTGTACAAGTAATAGCCCAGAAAGTAGAAACAAGCAGAACACTTGTACGAAGAAATAGCAACTTACTACTACACAATACTTTTTAATGTCGCAGTCTCTATATTAATATACGAGATTGCGGCGTTTTTTTATGCCATCTATCCAAGGGAAAGGTCTTTTGTTCACCCTTCAACCGCTCACAATCCAGATAATTATTGTAATTTTGCATTTGGATAGAATAAAAAACAAAAATCAAACAGATATGTCAGAAGTACCCACACTAATAAACGACCTTGCCCTAATACTTATTGTGGCAGGCGCCGTAACGCTGCTGTTCAAGCGACTCAAGCAGCCTCTCGTCTTGGGTTACATCATGGCGGGATTCATCGTGAGTCCGCACATGCCCTACACAATGTCGGTAATCGACAATACCGACATAAAGACGTGGGCAGACATCGGAGTGATGTTCTTGCTCTTCTCCTTAGGCTTGGATTTCTCATTCAAGAAAATCATAAAGATGGGCATTGCGCCAGTCATCACCACGCTCACCATCATCTTTGCAATGATGACGCTCGGCATAATTGTGGGGCATGGGTTCGGATGGAACCGCATGGACTGCATCTTCCTTGGCGGTATGCTCGCCATGAGCTCCACCACCATTATATATAAGGCGTTCACCGACATGGGTCTGCGCCAACAGCAGTTCGCCCAGCCCGTGATGAGCGTGCTCATACTTGAGGATGTGCTTGCCATTGTCATGATGGTGATGTTGTCGGCATTGGCGAGCGGCACCAATCCCGACGGTGGCGAGATGATAGGTTCGGTGCTTAAGATATGCTTTTTCCTCGTGCTGTGGTTTGTGGTGGGTATATTTGCCGTGCCCTTGATTCTGCGTATCAACCGCAAGCTCATCAACAACGAGACTCTGCTCATCGTGTCGCTCGGACTCTGCTGTCTTATGGCTGTGGTGTCCACCAAGGTAGGCTTCAGCTCGGCTTTCGGAGCCTTTGTCATGGGCAGCATACTCGCCGAAACCATCGAGGCAGGCAAGATAGAGAAGCTTGTAGCCCCGGTTAAAGACCTCTTCGGAGCCATCTTCTTCGTGTCGGTGGGCATGTTGGTAGACCCTAAAATCATCATCGAGTACGCCGTGCCTATAGCCGCCCTCGTGCTGACAATACTTGTGGGTCAGGCCGTGTTCGGCACATTCGGATTCCTCATAGGCGGACAGTCGCTTAAGTCGGCCATGCGATGCGGATTCTCCATGGCACAGATAGGCGAATTCTCGTTCATCATAGCCTCGTTGGGACTTTCGCTCAAGGTTACTGGCGAATTTCTATATCCTGTTGTGGTGGCAGTATCTGTTATAACCACCTTCCTCACCCCCTATATGATACGCTTCTCCGTGCCTTGCTATGGAGTGCTTGAGCGCCGATTGCCCAAGACGTGGATCAGAGCCTTGAACAACATCACCCTCTCGCATCCATCCTCCGCACCCAAAGGCAACTGGCACAGTCTGATAGCCCAGATGGCACGCATCACCGTTGTCTACTCGATACTCTCGATAGCCACAATAGCCATAATGTTCTCATTCTTCCTGCCGTTCATACGCAGCGTAATGCCCCACATGCCGTGGTGGGCAAACGGAATATGCGGATTGCTGACAGTAGTGTTCATAGCCCCATTCCTCCGCGCCATGGTGATGAAGAAGAACCACAGCGAGGAGTTCAAGGCATTGTGGGGCGAGAGCCGCTCCAACCGCTTGCCGCTGCTTGTGACAATCCTCGTCCGTCTTGTCATAGCCTCTGCCTTCGTGTTCTACATCGGCAACTACATGACACGCTTCACCAATGCCCTGATATTCACCATCACGGCTGCCCTCGTGTTCATAATGCTTGTGTCGAAACGCTTGAAGAAACAGAGCATCATGATGGAGCGAATGTTTGTGCAGAACCTCCGCTCGCGCGATATCGAGCAGCAGGTGTTGGGACTGAAGAAGCCCCTATACGAGGGACATCTCCTCGACCGCGACATCCATATCTCAGACATTGACGTGCCTGAGAATTCCACATGGGCAGGACTGTGTCTTGCCGACTTGAGGTTGAGCAACCGCTTCGGAGTGCACATCAGCAGCATCCTGCGCGGACACCAGCGTATCAACATTCCAGGTGGCGACAGCATCATATTCCCAGGCGACCGTCTCCAGGTGATTGGAAGCGACTCGCAGCTTGCTTCCATGCACGCTGCCATCGATGGCGATATTGTGCCTGAAGACCCCGATATCGAGAAGCGAGAAATGCGACTATCGCAGATTGTCATCGACAAACGCTCGCCTTTCGTGGGCAAGACGTTGCCAGAGACGGGCATACGCGACCGTTTCAACTGTATGGTGGTGGGCAGAGAGGAAGGCAAGGAAAACCTCTCTATGGTAAGCACTTCCTACAAGCTGCATCTGGGCGACATTCTGTGGATAGTGGGCGAGGAGGAAGCTCTCGCCAAGCTGCAGGAAGCAAACAACGGAAATAACAAATAAAAAACAAACTAATAAAACCATTCCAACTATGACCAACAAATCATTGTCTGTGCTTGCAGCCGCAGCATTGCTGCTCACCACAGCTGCCAAAGCTCAAAACTTGATTCCGCAGCCACAGTCGTTTACTGCCGGCAAGGGATTCTTCGTAGCCAAGGCCAAAGGCTACAAACTCGTGAACAAGGCAGGCTCCGTTGCCGACAATATCTACTCTGCCAACTGGGCTGCCAAGGCTGCTGCCGACGCAAAGCAGACAGTACTCATGCAGAAGCTCGACAACGCATCGTCGCCCGAAGCCTATCGCCTGCATGTCACCACTGATTCCATCGTGATAAGCGCAGCTTCAGCCGACGCATTCCGCTATGCGTGGCAGACAGTAAAGCAGCTCAACACACGCAAGGGCATTATGGCTTGCGACGTCGACGACGTTCCTGCCTACAAGTGGCGCTCGCTGATGATTGACGTGTCGCGCCATTTCTTCCCAATCGATTTCCTCAAGAAGCAGATTGACGTGATGGCACAATACAAGTTCAACCGCCTGCACATCCACCTCACCGATGCCGCAGGATGGCGCATAGAGATTAAGCGTTATCCGCGACTCACCAATTTTGCAGCTTGGCGTCCGGAGGCTCTGTGGAAGAACTGGAGCAACAATGGAGCAAAATACACTCAAGAAGGAACCGATGGGGCCTACGGCGGCTACTACACCCAGGATCAGCTTCGCGACCTCGTGGCTTACGCCTCGGAGCGAGGCATAACTATCGTGCCTGAGATAGAGATGCCCGGACACTCGGAGGAAGTGCTCACGGCCTATCCTGAGCTCTCTTGCACACATGAGCCTTACAAGCAGTCGGACTTCTGCCCCGGAAGCATCGCCACATACGACTTCCTTGAGAATGTGCTCAAGGAGGTCATGGACATCTTCCCGTCGGAATACATCCACGTGGGCGGCGACGAGGCTGCCAAGAAGTCGTGGGACGACTGTCCGCTCTGCCAGAAGAAGATGAAGGAGCTTGGCTGCGACAAGAACGGATTGCAGGCTCACCTCATCACACACATGGGCCAATTCCTCAGTCAGCACGGCCGTCAGCTTGTGGGTTGGGACGAGGTGATTGCAGGAAACCTTGCCAAGAACACCACCGTGATGGTGTGGCGCGGCGTGGAATATGCCCACAAAGCCATCGAGCATGGATATAATGTGGTGCTCTCGCCTGGTGCCTACTGCTATTTCGACGGCTATCAGGACGCTCCCTTCACCCAGCCCGAGGCTATTGGCGGCTATCTGCCCCTGTCGAAGGTCTACAGCTACGTGCCGGGCGAGGACCTTCCTGCCGACGAGCGCAAGAAGATTACAGGTGTGCAGGGCAACCTCTGGTGTGAGTATGTGCCCACAGAGCAGCACGCCGAATACATGCTCTATCCGCGTGCCCTCGCCATTGCCGAGATTGGATGGAACGGCACTCAGCGCAAGGACTACAATGATTTCCGCCTTCGTGCCATAGCCCACTCAGAGTTCTTGCAGAAGCAGGGCGTGAACACATTCGACCTTAAGAAGGAATATGGCGAACGCAAGGAGTCGGTTACTCCGCTCAAGCACAAGGCTGTGGGCTGCAAGGTGCTCTACAACCGTCCATACAACGATTCCTACAAGGCTCAAGGCGAAACCACACTTACCGACGGCAACTTCGGCGGATGGACCTTCGGCGACAAGCGTTGGCAAGGATTCATAGGCAAGGACTACTGTATGGACGTGACCATCGACCTTGGCTCGAAGCTGAAGATTTCGCAGGTGGCTACCGACTTCATGCAGAGCTGCGGTCCTGAGATTTACTTCCCGGGAGAATACAAGGTTTCGGTAAGCGACAACGGAACCGACTTCACCGAAGTCTACAAGCAGACCTACGAGCTGAAGAAGACCGAGACTACAGAGTTCAAGCAACTCACATGGAAGGGCTCGTGCCAAGCTCGCTACGTGCGTGTGCAGGCTAAGGCTGGCTACGGATGGGTGTTCGCTGATGAGATTATAGTGAAATAATTATGGTTAAGCCCGAAATTATCACAATCAGCTCTACACAATGCAAGCTCTTCGCCACTCCACACCCCGAATTTCTCCTCGTCCAGCCATCAGCCCGGCATGAGGAGAAGGGCGCTGGGGTGGCGCGCGAGATGCAGATGCTACGGCAGTTAAGTCCATGTGGATTTGTCATGGCTACGTTCGATACCAACGAATGGGCTCGCGCCCTTATGCCGTGGCATGACGATGCTGTTTCGCGCGACGGGGAAGTAGGTCGGCATTCCCGCGACACGCTTTGCTTCATCCTCAACGAACTGCTGCCCGTTCTGCGCAGCCGCTATGGCAATCTGCCTTGCGTCATCGGCGGCTATTCGCTCGGTGGACTCTTCGCTTTGTGGGCAGCAAGGGAGACAGACGCCTTCTGTGCAGTTGCTGCCGCCTCGCCGTCGTTATGGATTCAGGGGTGGACGCTCTATGCCCAAGCCAATCCTCTGCTTGCCAAATGCGCTTATATGAGTCTTGGCGACCGCGAGGAGCATTGCCGCAACCAGCGAATGTGCCGTATAGGCGACTGCGTGAGACTAGAACACGAACTTCTACGAATGCAGCTTGTCGAGAGCAACACCACGCTGCAATGGAACCAGGGCGGACACTTTGGCGAGGAGGCAGAGCGCACGGCAAAAGCTTTCGCATGGTGTATGAATAGAATTAAAACCTGAGTTCGGGATAAGAATGTCAGAAAGTAAATTATACAACAAGACACGATTTATCATCCCTCCACATGGGTGAATGGCTATCTGTGTTTTGTAAAAAACGAAGATTTATGATTTGTAATATAAGACAACTGAGAATATTTTTTGCAGCATTGGTTATGCTCACCCTTTCTTTGTCGGCTTCGGCACAGAAAGCTTCCTATACGTCGGCTTCGGCACAGGATGCTCTGTGCCCCGAGGTGCTTATCGAGACAACAATGGGCAACATCCGTGTGCAGCTCTACAACGAGACTCCGCTTCACCGCGACAACTTCCTCAAACTCATACGCGAATACCATTACTACGATTCGCTGCTGTTCCACCGTGTCATTCCCGACTTCATGGTTCAGGCTGGCGACCCCTACAGCAAGAATGCCAAACCTGGCGAACTGCTTGGCGACCACTCGCTCGACTATAATATTCCTGCCGAGATTCGCTTGCCTAAGTTCTACCACAAGTATGGAGCTCTTGCCGCCGCACGCGAGCCTGATGAGGTGAATCCCAACCGTGAGTCGAGCAGTTCGCAGTTCTACATCGTTTATGGCAAGAAACAAACCGACGATAAGATAGACAAGCAGCAGCATCGCCTCGACTCCGCCTTCAACGACAGCATAAAATACACTCCCGAAATAATCAACCAGTACAAAACCATCGGTGGCACTCCTCATCTCGACGGCTTCTACACCGTGTTCGGCGAGGTTATGGAAGGCATGGATGTTGTTGACCGCATTCAGCGAGTGAAGCGCGACGAGAACGACCGCCCACTTGAGGACGTGAGAATAATCAAGGCCACAATCATAAAGGATTTGCCAGGAATGGAGAAACCGAAAAAGAAGGTTGTGAGGAAGAGAGTGGTTAGGAGGAAGTGATTTATCTATGCTTGACACAGGTTTTTGCAGGTGCTCCAGTAAAATCAGTTATAGTCATGGAGTGATTTATATCCTGTAGAAAACATTCGTATCATGCCATGATACGATCGTTTCAAGGCATAATACAGTCATATCAAGGCATGATACGATTGTTTCAAGACACGCAACACATATTTATAGCCTTATCTCGTCATGATTAAATCACTTTATTTTATTTTTCTTCATTATATCTTATGCTATTTCTCATACCCCTCATAATAATAGCTCTGCTCAATTCTTCATCCGTTGCCTAAAGTTCTTATTTTCATTGGAGTAAATCCCGTATGACGTTTGAAGTAACGGCAGAAGAACGACACGTCGTTGAAATGGTATTCCCATGCAATCTCCTTTATGCTATGGCGGCTGGCGGTAAGCTGTAGCTTGAGTTGCAGGATGGTGTAGTGGTCGACGATGTGCTTTGGAGTCTCGTGTGTCATTTGGCGCACGATGAGAGTGAGGTATTTGGGTGTGATGTTCATCAGCGAGGCATAGTAAGCCACGTCGCGTGACAGTTTGTAGTCGCGTTCCACAAGCATCATGAAGCGGTTGAACAGTTCGCGCATACGTGGCGACTTGCCATTGCTTTTAGTTGTGTGCGGATTGCGCTGAAGGTATTCGTGGAAACCTATGAAGAAGGCTTTTAGCTGTAGCAACACAAGTTGCGAGATGCAGGTGCAGCCCACCTGGTCGAAATATACGTGCAGTAGGCGGAACATATTGTTGATGATGTCGGTGACGACGGGGGAGTCTTGACGGCAGCGGTCTTGGCGCAGTTGTTCGTAAACGGTGTGCTCCAGTTGCAGACTCGCCTCGCGCAGTATTGCTGCATCGTATTGCAGCATTTCTACAAGGAAAGGCTCTTCTGTTTCATCGGGCATAAGTTTTATTACGTCATTTGGGAATATCGTGATGACAGCACCCTCGAATAGTTGCCAGTCGTCGAAGTTGACCTGAATGTTTGCTTTGCCACTTCGGCAAATAATGATAGCTCCATAGTGTGCCACTTGCTGTTCCTTGACAAAAGAGCTTAGCGTGGTGAGGAAAAGACGCGGCTCGGCAGCGGTGGAGAAATTTATTTCGGAATACATTTATATTGTACGGTTTTATGTGGATTTATTCTATGAGTTTTCTTTTTGTTTGCAAATATCGGTAAATTATGTGATATAAAAGAACTTTTGTTCTCAAATAGTCTGTGTGCATGGAAAATTATAAAACGTGCTAATACTGAAAAACCAATACCTTTGCACCTGAAAATGAAGATAACTACAGAGAATCACATTAAGCACAACAAATAATTTATATAAGGTGACAAAGACTATTATTTTTCCAACATTATTGCTTTTCGCAGCCTCGCATTCGGCAGTGGCGCAGAGTGCGACGTCAGTTACGGCACAGTCGACGACAACCGTAGGCATGCAGAAGCCAATGACAATAAGCGATTTGTTTAATCATATAGAGCAGAACTCGCGCTCGCTGCTTGCAAGCAAGACGGGTGTTGAGGCGGCACAGATGGGTGTTGAGACTGCGCGATCGCAGCGTCTGCCCGACGTTTCGGCACAGCTGTCGATGAGCTATATTGGCAACGCGCTGCTTACCGACCGCGACTTCTCAAACGTGCACGGATTGAAATCGCCGCACCTCGGCAATTCGTTTGCGCTTGAGGCAAGCCAGGCAATATATACAGGCGGAGCAATATCAGCAGGCATTTCGCTTGCAGAGCTTGGCAAGAAACAGGCTGAGACTGGAGTAAGGCTCACACGTCAGCAGACACGGTTTATGGCTCTCGGACAGTATCTCGACCTCTATAAGGTGGACAACCGTATGCGTGTCTACCGTGAGAATATTGCATTGACACGCCAACTCATTGCCGACATAAAGGAGCGTCAGCAGCAGGGCATGGCTCTGAAGAACGACATCACGCGCTATGAGCTTCAGATGGAGCAGTTGCAACTTGGCTTGAAGCTGTTGCAGAACACCCGCTCCATTCTCAACCATCAGTTGTGCAATACGCTCTCGCTGGTATACGGCACCGAAATACAGCCCGACACAACGCTTGCCACAGTCTCATGTCCGAAGGATGGCGAGGCTCATTGGCAGAATGCAGCTGTTGCCACATCGCCCATTCTTGAGCAGAGCAGTCTGAACGTGAGCATAGCCAAGCAAAAGGAGCGTCTTGCCAAGAGTGAGCTGAAGCCTAAAGTGGCTTTGGTGGCTGCCAATAATTTTGACGGTCCCATCACTTTTGAACTTCCTCCTGTTGACAAGAATCTTAACATATGGTATGTTGGTGTAGGGGTGAAGTTCAATATAGGCGCACTCTACAAGTCGAACAAGCGCATACGTCAGGCTGCGGCTGAGACACGACAGGCTCAACAGATGCTTGATGTGCAGAGCGAACAGATAAACAACAGCATGAACGCTGCCTACACGCAGTATTTGCAAACCTATACCGAGCTTGACACACAGCGCAAGAGTGTGGAACTTGCAAGGCAGAACTATAATGTGGTGAATGCGCGTTATCTGAGTCAGTTGGCTCTTGTGACAGATATGGTCGACGCCTCTAACCTTCGGCTTAATGCCGAGCTTCAGGAGGTTGACGCTCGCATAAACATCGTATATGCCTACTACAAGATGAAGTTTGTAGCGGGAGAAATCTAACAATAAGTTGAAAAAATACAACTTAGAAAATAAACCATTTAACATTTAAGCAAAGTGAACAAGAAAGTAATAAAGAGAGTTTACAATGTAGTAGTTGTCCTTATCGTCGCAGGCTGTGCCGTGTGGGCTTTCAGTCATTTCTGGCATGGAATGGATGGGGAATATACTGATGACGCGCAGGTGTGTCGACACATCACTCCTATCAACACCCGTGTGCCGGGATTTATCAAGGAGATACGCTTTAATGATTTCCAGCATGTAAAGAAGGGCGACACGCTTGTGGTTATCGAAGATACTGAGTTTCGTCTTGCTCTCGCCCAGGCAGAGGCTGGATTGAAGGGACGACAGTCGGGCTCTTCGGCTGTTTCGGCAAGCATGACCACTACGCAGAGTAACGTCTCTATGGCATCGGCAGGAATAGAGGAGGCTCGTGTGGACATGATAAACGCCAAGCAGGACTTCGACCGTTTCGTTGTGCTTCTTGCCAAGGATGCTGTGACAAAGCAGCAGTATGACAACGCACATACCCGTTATCTTGCTGCCAAGGCCCGCTACGAGCAGGCACAGGGACGCCGTCAGTCGGCAGCTTCTGTGAAGGCTGTGCAGACTCATGAGCTTGGCGGTCAGCGTGCTGGTGAGAGTGTAGCTGAGGCTCAGGTGCGCCTTGCCCGCTTGAACCTCTCATACACTGTGATTATTGCCACATGCGACGGCGTGATGAGCCGTAAGGACATTCATGTGGGGCAGCTTGTGCAGCCGGGGCAGATGCTTGCGCGCATTGTGAGCGACAAGGAAGTGTGGGTTATGGCCAACTATCGTGAGTCGCAGATGTCTGGAATCGAGGTGGGCAAAAAGGTGGAGTTCACTACCGATGCGGTGCCTGGAGTAAAGTTCAAGGGAGAGGTGGAGTCGGTGTCTGCCGCAGCAGGAAGTGCCTATTCCATGATTCCGGTGGATAATGCCACGGGCAACTTCGTGAAGGTGGAGCAGCGTGTGCCTGTGAGGATAAAGATAAGTGCGGAGAATGACGCTAAGCAGGTGTCGCTGCTTAAAGCGGGTGAGAATGCGGAGACATACTGTCGTTAATATCTTTAATCGTGTAATTTATATTGATGATTAACTGCTATTGCACGAATAAGAATTAACTTACATTATACGTAGAAAAAAAATGAGAATTCATTTCTGTAAATAAAAATAAAAGCAATGCCCGGACCTCCAACTCTTCAGGGGCCATTTCGTGTCCCCTCCTTCAACCCCTGCATCCCGCACCTTGCACAGCCATGGATTTATCTGCTCATAGCCTTTATGTTTCAGATGGCGGGCGGTATCTATGGTGGCGCGATGTCCTACGTTATGGGCGACTATAGCCTTATGCGCGAGGACGTACTGATGATAATCATGTGCAATGTGGTAGGCGTAAATATGCCGTTCCCGTTTCTGTTCAGAATGAAGTTCAGGTTTACCAATCGTCAGTTGCTCATCACGTCGGCTTTGGTGGTGGGAGCATGCAATGTGCTCATCCTGCAAACGCAGTCGATGGTGGTGATGTGTGTGCTTGCCTATGTGTCGGGCTTCTTCAAGCTGTGCGGCACGTTTGAGTGTATGTCGAACATACAGTTGTGGATGACACCAAAGCGCGACTTCACCGTGTTCTTTCCCTTGCTCTATTGCATAGTGCTTGGCAACATGTCGCTATCTCCGTGGATAACCGAACACCTTATATATATATGTCAGTCGTGGCAGGTGATGAATTGGCTTATGGCAGGCATAATGTTCTGCATTGCCTTGTTTTTGATGCTTACCACTCACAACTTCATGTTTATGAAACCGTTGCCATTTGTCAGTCTCGACTGGCTGGGATGCGCTCTGTGGTCGGCAGCGATGATAGAGTTCATCTGGTTCTTCAACTATGGCGAGTATTACAACTGGCTACTTGCGCCTGAAATGCAGGCTTGTGCCTTGATATTCTTTATTACGATGTGGGTTTGCATAGGACGTATGCGTCATGTGCGCCATCCATATATCGACCCAGCCGCATGGAAATACAAGAATCTTGTGCCAATGCTCATTGTCTTTGCCTTTGTGGAGTTTATTGGTTCCACATCAAAGGTGCTTCAGACAGCGTTTACGGGCGGAGTGCTGCATTTTGGCATTACTACGCTTAATGTTCTGAACCTTGTGGAGTGGGCGGCAGCAATCTGCGGATGCCTGTTCTGCCTTGTGTGGACAAAGGTGTTCAAGATGAAGTACACCCGACTCATGCCGCTTGGAGTGGCTGCAATGGCAGCTTATCAAATGATGATGTATATGCTTGTGGCTCCCGGTGTGAATATAGAACTGCTGTATCTGCCAGTTTTCCTGCGTAATTTCGGCAATGCCATATTCTTTGTAATGCTGACAATTTATCTTGAGGATATGATGCCTTTTCAGCATTTCTTCATGGGACTCACCATGTGTGGACTTGTGCGCAACGGTACTATAGGCACCATGTGCTCCGGACTCTTTACGCTTGCCATGCGACATGGTGTGGCTGAGAATCTCGGTCGCGGATTGCCTTACGACATGACTGGCATATTGTCTATCACAATACGTCAACTCTATGGAGTGGCAAGTGTGATAGGCATAGTCGTGCTACTTGTGTTTTTGCTGTGGAATGTGCAGCCAATAAGAAGCACGTTCAACAAGATGCCGGCATGGAATGTGGTGGGAAGAAGAATGAGAATGGCTCTTCGCCATAAATGATAGGGCGAAAGAGTGGATGATTTATGAGTTTTGTTGGCTTTTGCCTGATTTATTTCAGCAGTACAGCAAAAATAACTACCTTTGCAAGGCATAAGAACAATAAATGCCACGTCGGCTGTTATGTGGGCGTGGCATTTTTAATATTATATTTAGTTAGAAATGAGTAGTAACAACAATCATCAACTTGGCGAGGCTCCCTGGTTCCACGTCATTATCTCAACAGGTTTCGGCACAGGTTTTTTCCCGTGGGGACCAGGAACATTTGGCGGTTTCATAGCCTTGCTGATATGGATAGTGCTTTATTATCTTCTGTCGCCGCTGGCTCTTTGTGTGGCAACTGTGGCTCTTGTGCTTGGGTCGCTGTTCATAGGTGTGTGGACCGATAATGTTATGGAACGCTATTGGGGCGAGGACCCGCGCACGGTAATCATCGACGAGTATTTCGGCACATGGATGGCAACACTTCCGGCACTCTTTGTTGATGGTCCTGCTTATGTGGCAATATCACTTGCGGCACTGGGATTTGTGCTGTTCCGCATAATAGACATTACCAAGCCGCTTGGCTGCCGCTGGGTAGACCGTAATATCCATGGAGGATGGGGATGCATGCTCGATGATGCCTTGGCTGCGTTTTATGCCTGCGTCGTTGTACTTGTGGTGAGATTCACATGTTTGGTTGAGGCGGTAGTGGATTTTATATAGTTCATACCGGGCTTATCTGCGTGAGCCGAAATGGCTGTGTGGATGGTGCCTGTCGCATCTCTTATGATAGTGCTTATAGCATTTGTGGCATTTCCTGTTGTGATGCTTATAGCACTTGTCATGGTGTTTGTAGCATTTGTCGTGATGATGCTTGTAGCATTTGTCGTGGTGGCACTTATGGCACTTCTCGTAGTAGTGCTTGTGGCATGCGGGTTTTGCATAATTGTGCGGATATTTGTAATGTTTGCTGTTGCGCTGATTGCTGTTCAGTCCGAGTTCAACAATCATTTTGTCAGTGACATATTGTGCCTCTACGCTTATGTTGCTGCGCTGTGCGCTGATAGTTGTTATGCTTAATACAACTGCTACGATTGCTGTTATTATACGTTTCATAATCTTTTGCTTTTAAATGGTTAATACTCCGTTGTTTGTTTTGATGTTGCAAAGGTAGCTTGTTTGTCTGTTATGACAAAAGGAAAAATACTAATATGGAGTATGGGTTTCCCTAAAGTAGAGTAGGAATTTTCTTTCCAAATGGAAGGAATATAATAAAAAAAACAATTGACAATTATGATTTTGCTTCGTTGCTAAAGCATATCATAATTGTCAATAGAGTATAATAATTAATAGTTTTTTAAATCAGCACTTGTGTTCTTGAGCGGAATGAATTCTCAATGCTGGTGATCTCGTTCAAGAATTTCTGGTCAATCTTCATGCGTCGCTCCACTTGGTTGCAACTGTAGATTACGGTAGAGTGGTCGCGACCGCCCACAAGACGTCCTATGCGGCTAGCTGGCAACTTGGTGTATTTCTGAGCCAAATATACAGCCACTTGGCGTGCCATGACGAAGTCTTTCTTTCGGCTGCGGCTATTGATGTTGGCTGGAGTGACATTGTAGTGTTGGCAAACGCTCTCAATAATCTCGTCGACAGTGAGCGGATTGTTGTCCACCTTAACTGAACGTTTGATAATACGCTGTGCCAACTGCATGTCGATACCGCAGTTGTATACAACGCTGTATGCCATTAGTGAGTTGATAACTCCCTGCAAATCGCGCACAGAACCGTTGGCTGTAGAGGCTACGAACTTAACAACATCCTCAGGTATGTCGAGCCCGTCGTGGCGTATCTTGCTTTCAAGAATGTCTACGCAGAGCTGCACGTTAGGCTTTTCAAGTTCTGCAATCAATCCGCATGAGAAACGTGTTATAAGGCGTTCGTTCATTCCTTTGAGTTCCACTGGTGGACGGTCGCTTGCGAGAATAATGCGCTTTCCGTTGCGGAAGAGGTGGTTGAAGATGTGGAAGAATGTGTTCTGTGTGCCCTTCTTTTCTTCCCACTCCTGAATGTCGTCGACAATAAGCATGTCGATTGTTTGATAGAAGTTGATGAAGTCGTTGATGGTGTTGCGCAGAACGGCATTGGTGTATTGCACCTCAAACAGGCGTGCGCTGATATACAGCACTCTCTTTTCTGGATAAAGGCGCTTTGCCTCCACGCCTATAGCATTGATAAGATGGGTTTTCCCGCATCCTGAAGGACCGAACACGAAGAACGGATTGAACTGCATGTTCTGTGGATGCTCTGATATAGTTTGACCGATGGCGCGTGGCAGTTTGTTGCTGTTGCCTTCGATATAATTCTTAAATGTGAGATTGGGGTTGAGTTGTGAGTCAATCTGTTGCTGTGGTGTACTGTCGAGCATCGTTGGCGACTCGTTGGCATGGGTGCGCGCTTGTGGACGCATTGATTCCTCAGCAGGTTCGTCGCCTTCTACCACTTGAGTTTTCTTGTTTTCGCTGTCTGTGACTATGCGGTACGACAGGTTTACACCGTTTCCAAAGGCACGTGTGAGCACCTTGCGCAACAGGTCGACATAGTTCTCTTCAAGATACTCGTACACGAAAGGACTCGGTACACGCAATAATACTGTCTTCGTTTCCTTGGTGAAGGATTCAAAGACAGTTCTCTTGAACCATGCGTTATATTGTTGCTCAGAGATGTTCTCGCGTATTAGCGCAAGACATTTGTCCCAAAGCTGTTCAGGACTCAAATTCATTGGCTGTGGCGTTATTTATATTGTTATAATGTCTTTCGACTTGCTCTTTACTATTAATTTCGTTTGCAAAATTAGCAATTATTTTTGATGTGAGCAAATTGTATGCTTTCAAAATGCTTGATTCTATGTCATTTGAAGTGGTGTTTTGGGTGAGTTAATTTTTTTTATGATTTCGTGAAACATAAGAATTTGTAAGTGTAGTAAGTGATTGATATATAAGTCTTTATGGTATGTGAAATGGACTTTCAAGAAAAGGTGTCAAAATCACCTGTAGATATGGGGTGTGTCAATTTTATAACATGAAAAACGGCTTCAGACCATAGGTCTGAAGCCGTGAAACATTAGCCATTTGTTTGGCACATATTATATCTTTGTGTTTCCTATTTGTCTTTCTTTCCAAACAGGGAGAAGTGTACGTAGCGTTTAGGGTGCTGGCGTAAGTTTATGAGCAGCGAGTCGGCGCTCATCATTGTTGAGTTGAGGTTGTGGTAGAGTGATGCGTCGTTCATCAACAGGCCAAGTGTACCATTGTTGCTGTTGAGTTTGGATGTGAGCTCCTGTACGTTGGCAATGGTTTGGTCTACCTGTTGCTTTGTTGTGGCAAGGTCGAGTTGTGCGAGGTTGCCAGTAAGTTTGTTTGTGTTGTCGAGCACACCGTTTGCTTTGGCAAGCATTGTAGGCACATTGCGGTTGAGCTGTTTCATAAGCGTGTTAAGCTCGGCTGACGATGTGGTGAGGTTATCGGTGATAGTCTTCACGTTATGTAGCGACTGTGCTATGGCTGGGTCGGCAAGCAGCATGTTAACGCTTGTGAGTATGCTGTCGAGTTTGGGCAACATTTTCTCGATGGTTGGTACCATCTGTGCTGCCTTGCCTAATGCTCCGCTGTTGACTTCGCCTGTGATGGTTTCCCCAGGCATCACTCGTTCACGAGGGTTGTTGGCAAGCAACAGGTTGACTTTGATATTGCCCATCAGGTCGCTCTCTATTTCGGCCGACGAGCCAACAGGTATGCGCATGGCTTTGTCGAGACTGACGAGTACGCGTGTAGGGTGCTCACCTGAATAGTCGTAGATAACGTCTTTAACTGTGCCCACTTGGTATCCGTCTGCATAGATAGGACTTGATGATGACAGTCCGCTTATGTCCTTGAACTCAATGTAGTAGTCGTTGGTTGACGAGAACAGGTTGAGTCCTTTCAGAAAGTTCATTCCGAAAAATAGTATAATCACACCGACGATTGCGACGATTGCGATTTTCACTTCTTTTGTAAACGCTTTCATAATTGTTGTATATAATAATGTGTATTTATCTGTTCCTGTTTTGTTTAAATTCGCGTATGCCTTGGTTCACGTCCATCTTTTCGCCATTTTTGAAGGCTATGATGAATGCCCCAGGGAAGCGGTCGAGTATTTCCTTGCGAAGCCGGTAAACCTCGTTGTAGTTATTGGACGCACCATAGGTGTATTTCACCATTCCGTTTTCTTCGTAGGCTTCACATCCTTTGAGACCTTTGAAGTTGTGGTCGCCTTTTTTCAAGTATCGTTGTGATACAAGCACTTGTACTTTGAACACAGGTTGGTTTTGGTTGGTTTCCTGTTGTTCACGTGTTGCGGCATGTGTTATCTCGTGTTCTGTATTACGTTCATTTTTACGTTCTTTCGACCTGCGCCTTTCTGGCATATAGTCGGGTTGCCTGTTGTCGTCATTTTGTTTAGTTTCAAGCTTTGTGTCGTTTGTCTGTTCGTCACTTTGTTCTACTGTGGTATTAGGTGTGGAAGCGACCTCTTTTGCCTGGTTATCAGGTAATGGATCGGATATAGGTTTGTATGGCACCGTCATGCCTGTGTCATATTTGTTCTTGTATTCCACAAATGCATTATATATTCCACGTGCAATGTTGTCAATCTGTTGTGGATTGTTGAGCAACTGCTCCTCGCTTGGCGTAGATATATAGCCCAACTCAATAAGGCATGCAGGCATTGATGTTAGTCTCAGCACTGCAAGGTTTTGTTGGTGTACTCCTTTGTTTGGCCTGTTGGCAGCGCGGCATACGTGTTTCTGCATCATCTTTGCCAGTTCTATGCTTCGTGTCAAGTTCTTGTCTTGTATGAACTCAAACATGATATTGCTCTCCGGCGAATTGGGGTCGAAGCCTACGTAATGTTGCTTGTAGTCTTTTTCAAGCAGGATGACAGAGTTCTCGCGTTTCGCTACCTCAAGGTTTGTTTCTTTGGCATGTGATGAGCCATCTCCCAAGGTATAGGTTTCGAATCCTTTCATTGTGTGGTTGCCTTTAAGAGAATTTGTATGCACCGACACAAAGAGGTCTGCTTTCCTACGGTTGGCAATTTCAGCACGTTCGTATAGTGGTATGAATACGTCTGTCTGCCGTGTATATACTATAGCCACGTCAGGGCAGTTGCGCTCTACATAACGTCCGAAGGCAAGTGCCACTTTGAGGTTGATATTCTTTTCTGCCGACATTGAGCCAGGGGCTCCTGAGTCCTTACCACCGTGTCCTGGGTCAATGCAGAGTGTGAATTTGCTGTTTGCCCCCGCCACTGCGGATGCAAATGATATGATGAAAAGCAGTGCGAGCAATACTTTTTTTGTCATGAATTTGATGTGCTACGAGTTATTATACGCTGCAAAGTTAGCTAATTAATTGATAAAACTGCAAATATTCATTTAGTTTTTTTCGTTGGTAACGTGTATTTCGACACCAGCTCCTTGGCAGTCGGCTCCCATTGGTGGGTTGAGTTTGGTAATGCGGAGCATTATTGTGGATATTTGGGAAAATTCTTGTATCATGTGATTGGCTATTCGTCCAGCCACGTGTTCTATGAGTTTTGATGGTTGCATCATTTCTTCTTTTATAATGTTATACACCTTTGCGTAGTTGAGGGTGTCTTCTACATTATCCGACTGCATAGCATGGTTTATGTCGTAGCCTATTCTTATGTCGATGGAGTAGTCGTTACCTGTAAGCGACTCTTGTGGCAGCACTCCGTGGCAGGCATGAAGGCGAATATCGTTGATGTGTATGTAGGATTGGGTTATGTTCATGTAGAAATGGTTTTTAGATAAATAAAATAATATAGTGTAAAACCGACTGTATGATAGTCGGTTATCATTCCAAATTTGAATGTTTAGTCCTGCCCCAAATACTGGGGCAGGACTTGTGTTTGTCATCTTATCCGCATCGCGATGCTCCGCAGTTTTTGCATATTAGGCATCCTTCTTGATAGACAAGCGACTCATGTCCGCATACGGGGCATACCTGACCTTTGGCTTCAGTACCGTCGACTACGTATTTTTTCAGAGCTCGTTCCACACCGTTCTTCCATGTGTTGATGCTTTGGTCTTTGAGTTGCAGCGAGCTGACGAGTTTTATCACATGGTCTATAGGCATGCGATAGCGCAGTACGCCAGAGATAAGTTTGGCGTAGTTCCAATACTCAGGGTTGAATTTCTCGGAGAGTCCTTCAACAGTGGTCTTGTATCCTCTCTTGTTCTCAAATTGGAAGTCGTAGCGTTTTTTGCCGTCAGGACCAGTCTGTTTTATGATGCGTCCCTTTGTGACCGTTTTGGGCAATGCTATTCCCTCTTCATCGTCTTGCAGTCCGGTGAATATCTCGTAGGGGTATCCGTCAAGCAATCCGATAAAAGCCACCCATTTCTCCTTGTTGTTTTGGAATCTCACAACGTCACAGTCAAGTTCCTTCGGACGTGTCTCAGTTACTATTCTGCCGTCTATTTGTACCACATGTTTTTCCTTGATAGGAATTGTTGGTTTTTTCTTCTTGCTGTCTTTCTTCGACGCAGAGACAAGTACGCCAGAGCGGCTTCCGTCGCGATAGATAGTACATCCTTTACATCCCGACTTCCATGCTTCCACGTAGAGACGGTTCACGAGGTCTTCGTCTACGTCGTTGGGCAAGTTGACGGTGACACTTATGGAATGGTCTACCCATTTCTGTATAGCTCCCTGCATACGCACCTTCATGAGCCAGTCGACATCGTTGGCAGTGGCTTTATAATAAGGTGAGTGTGCCACGAGTTCGTCTATTTCTTCTTGTGTGTAGCGCTTTTCAGTGTCAATGCCGTTTATATGCATCCATTCGAGGAATTTCTTGTGGTATACAATGTATTCCTCGAATGAGTCGCCAACTTCGTCAACGAAGTCTACATGTGATTCAGGGTCGCCAGGATTCACCTTGCGGCGGCGTTTGTATACAGGCATAAACACAGGCTCTATGCCACTTGTTGTCTGTGTCATGAGTGATGTTGTGCCTGTAGGAGCAATTGTAAGGCAGGCTATATTTCTGCGTCCGTATGTTGTTATGTCGGCGTAGAGTTGTGGATCGGCTTCTTTGATACGCAAGAGGAATGGATTGTTCTTCTCGCGCTCAGTGTCGAATATTTCAAATGCTCCACGTTCCTGTGCCATTGTCACTGAAGAACGATAGGCTGCAAGTGCCAATGTGCGGTGGATGTTTACGCTGAAATCTGTTGCCTCCTGTGTGCCGTAGCGTAGTCCCATGGCTGCCAGCATGTCTCCCTCAGCCGTTATGCCTACGCCTGTGCGGCGGCCTTTTGAACTCTTGTCCTTGATTTTTTCCCATAGATGGTATTCGGCGTGCTTGATGTCGTCACTTTGTGGGTCGTGGCTTATCTTGTCCATTATCAGACTTATCTTTTCAAGTTCAAGGTCCACTATGTCGTCCATGATTCGTTGTGCCTTTGCTACGTGTTCCTTAAATATCTCGTAGTTGAATTTCGCCTCTTTGGTGAACGGATTCTCTACGTAAGAGTATAAGTTTATGGATATCAGTCGGCATGAGTCGTATGGACACAGTGGTATCTCACCACAAGGATTGGTCGATACGGTGCGGAATCCGAGGTCGGCATAACAGTCGGGTATGCTCTCGCGCAATATTGTGTCCCAGAAAAGCACGCCTGGTTCTGCACTTTTCCATGCATTATGTACAATTTTCTGCCAAAGTTGTTTTGCTGAAATATCCTTCTTTATCATTGGCTCATTCGAGTCAACAGGAAATTGTTGTGTATAAGGCTTGTCTTCTATGGCTGACTGCATGAACACGTCGTCGATTTTCACGCTGACATTTGCTCCTGTCACTTTGCCTTCTGTCATCTTAGCGTCTATGAACGCTTCACTGTCTGGATGCTTTATACTTACTGAGAGCATGAGCGCACCACGTCTGCCATCTTGTGCAACTTCGCGTGTGGAGTTGCTGTAGCGTTCCATAAATGGTACAAGTCCCGTTGAAGTGAGGGCTGAATTGTTGACAGGTGAACCTTTGGGGCGTATTTGCGAGAGGTCATGACCTACGCCGCCGCGGCGCTTCATCAATTGCACTTGTTCTTCGTCAAGTCGCATGATTGCACCATAAGAGTCGCCGTCACCCTCGATACCTATTACGAAACAGTTGCTAAGAGATGCCACTTGGTGAGTGTTGCCAATTCCTGTCATGGGGCTTCCTGCTGGTATCACGTAGCGGAAATGATCAAGCAGATTGAATATTTCATTGGCAGACATTGGATTTTTGTATTTATTCTCAATGCGAGCTATTTCGCGAGCTATGCGCCAATGCATGTCTTCAGGTGATTTCTCGTAAATATTGCCGAAACTGTCTTTCATTGCGTATTTGTTTACCCATACGCGTGCGGCAAGCTCGTCACCTGCGAAGTATTGCAATGAGGCATCATAGGCCTCGTCGTAAGTGTATGTTTTAGAATTTTCCATTATTTTTATTTGTGGCTTGTAATTATTACAATGTCTAAATGTGGCTGCAAAGCTACAACATTATTTTGAATTTCCGAAATCATTTAGGGAAAATTTGGAGAGAATTCGTGTATCTGTCTTCACATGCAACTAATCGCTATTCTATCCCAAATTGAGGGTTTATTGTTATGGTCATTCATGTTTTGTTTCTTAATTAT